>DATGLU010000509.1:0-8290 GCA_035294045.1 Roseiarcus sp.
TGGCGTCGCGCCAGATGCGCAAGCTCGCCGAGATCGCGCGCAAATATGACCGCGGCTACGGCCATTTCACCACGCGGCAGAATCTCCAGTTCCATTGGCCGGCATTAAAGGACGTGCCGGACATTCTCGCCGAGCTCGCCAGCGTCGAGATGCATTCGATCCAGACGTCGGGCAATTGCATCCGCAACGTCACCGCCGACCATTTCGCCGGCGCCACAGCCGACGAGATCGCCGACCCGCGCCCCTATGCCGAGATCATTCGGCAATGGTCCTCGCTGCATCCGGAATTCTCGTTCCTGCCGCGCAAGTTCAAGATCGCGGTCAATGCCGCGCCGAAAGACCGCGCCGCGATCCAGGCGCACGATATCGGCTTGCAGCTCGTGCGCAACGATAAGGGCGAGACCGGCTTCACCGTCTATGTCGGCGGCGGCCTCGGCCGCACGCCGATGATCGCGCATAAAGTCCGCGACTTCCTGCCGGAGGCCGATCTTCTTGCCTATATCGCTGCTATTCTGCGCGTCTACAATCTCGAAGGCCGGCGCGACAACAAGTTCAAGGCGCGCGTCAAAATCCTCGTCCACGAAAAGGGCGAGTCGGCAATGCGTGAGGCGGTGGAGCAGGAATTCGCCGCCGGCTCGCGCGACGGGCTCGAATTGCCCGCCGCGGAAATCGAGCGCATCCGCGCCTATTTTGCCCTGCCGGCCCTGGAGCCGAAGAAGCCGGTCAGCGAGCGCTGCGAGCGCCGGCGCGGCAAGGACGCCAAATTTTCAAGTTTCATGCAGCGCAATGTCGCGCCGCACAAGGTTCCGGGCTACGCGATCGTCACGATATCGCTCAAGCCGGTCGGCGGCACGCCGGGCGATTGCAGCGCCGACCAGATGGACGCGGTCGCCGATCTCGCCGAGGACTATTCCGCCGACGAGTTGCGCGTCTCGCACGAGCAGAACCTGGTCCTGCCGCATGTCGCGCTGGACGATCTGCCGGCGGTCTATGATCGGCTTGCCTCGGTCGGCTTGGCGACGCCGAACGCCGGCCTGATCAGCGACATCATTTCCTGCCCTGGCCTTGACTATTGCACGCTCGCAACGGCCCGCTCGATCCCGATCGCGCAGCGGATTTCGCAGCGCTTCGGCGACGGCGCGCGGGCCCGAGAGATCGGGCCGCTGAAGATCAAGATTTCCGGCTGCATCAACGCCTGCGGCCACCATCATGTCGGCCATATCGGCATTCTCGGGCTGGAGCGCGCCGGCGAAGAGACGTACCAGATCACGCTGGGCGGTTCCGGGGACGAGAAGGCTTCGCTCGGCCAGATCACCGGGCCGGGATTTTCAACCGAGACCGTCGTCGACGCGGTCGAGACCATCGTCTCGACCTATCTCGGGTTGCGCCGCGATCCGAGCGAAGACTTCCTCGCCGCCTTCCGCCGCGTCGGCATGGCGCCGTTCAAAGAAGCGCTTTACGAGCGCAGCGCCGGATCGGACATCTGACCATGAGCGCGCATGACATCAAGCTTTTCGGCGACCAGATCGCGGCGTCGCGCATCGAGGTGAAATTCGCCGGCCTGAAGGCCGCCTCGCTGCTGCGGCTGGCGGTGCAGGAATTGTTTCCCGGCCGGATCGCGCTTGTCTCCAGCTTCGGCGCCGATTCGGCGGTGCTGTTGCACATGGTCAGCGAGATCGACAAGGCGACGCCGGTCGTGTTCGTCGACACCGGCCAGCTCTTCCCCGAGACCCTGGCCTATCGCGACGCGCTTTGCGCGAGGCTCGGCCTGACCAACGTCGTCGTCGCGACGCCCAACGAGGCGGTTCTCGCCAAGGAGGACCCTGAGAAATTCCTCTTCGCCGACGATCCCGACCGTTGCTGCGAAATCCGTAAAGTGCTGCCGCTTGCCGAAGCGCTCGAAGGGTACGAAGCCTGGATCACCGGCCGCAAGGGCTTCCAGAGCGTAACCCGGGCGACCTTGCCGCTGTTCGAAGCCGAGGGCGAGCGGGTCAAGGTCAATCCCCTGGTCGGCTGGAGCGCCGGCGACATTCTCGACTATATCAAGCGCGCCGAACTGCCGCCGCATCCGCTCGTCGCCAAAGGCTATCCCTCGATCGGCTGCCTGCCTTGCACGACGCCGGTCAGGCCCGGCGAAGACGCGCGCGCCGGCCGCTGGCGCGGCCGCGGCAAGATCGAGTGCGGCATTCACGTTGGCGCGTTGAGCAGCGCCGGATCGGATATCTGAGATGGCTCTGTGGCGCCGAGACGGCTTCGCCGATAACATCTGGAGCAAGGTCGCGGACGGCGAGCCTCTGCCGCCAACCGGCGCAATCATCGTCAGCGCCGGCCGCTGGCAGGCCGAGCGCGATGCATTGAGCACGCGGGCCGATTCGGTCGGCGTCGCCATCTCGCCCGGCAAGGAGGCCTACCAGCATTTGCGCGAAGCCGCCGAGCGGCCGCTGGTGGCGCTCGACTTTCCGAAATTCGCCGACGGCCGCGCCTTCTCGCTGGCCCAATTGCTGCGCCAGCGCTTCGGCTTCAAAGGCGAATTGCGCGCGATCGGCGACGTGCTCCTCGACGGCTTGGCGCTGATGCTGCGCTGCGGCTTCGACAGTTTCGAGATCGTTAACGAGCCGACCCTGCGCGCGCTGGAGCGCGGCTGGAAGCCGCCGGTGTCGCTCTACTATCAGCCGAGCCTGGTGCGCGAAGCGCCCGCTGGCGCACGGCCCTGGCTGCGCCGGGCGGCGAGCTGAGCCGACGCCTTGTTTGTTAGGAACCGGAGGACTAGACTAGTCGCAGACTAGTTGAGCCCGCTCATGACCCGCATAGGCGCTTACGAAGCCAAAACTCGCCTCTCTGAGCTTCTCGACCGCGCCGAGCGCGGCGAAGAATTCGAAATCACCAAAAACGGCCGTCCCGTCGCCAAGATCGTCGGACTGGACGGCGAGCGCCGGCGGCGCGCTCTGGCTGCGGCGGCGCGGATGAAGGCGCGATTGGCGGAAGCGGCGCGCCGAGAGCCAGCCGCCAAGATCGATTGGGACGAGTTCAAAAAAGAGATGACCGAGGAAGAGGACGCCGCCCTCGACGCGAAGCTCGATTCATGGCGCTCGTGATCGACGCATCCGTCGCGGTCGGGTGGTTCGTACCGGCCCAGGCGACGGCGTTGACGGACGCGGCGCTCACCGCGGTGAGCGAGGCCGGCGGCGTTGCGCCTCCTCATTTTGCGATCGAGGTTTTGCGCGTTCTGCGACGTTGCGAACGCCGCGGACATATGCCTTTAAAAGCGATCTCGGCCAGTCTGCGAGAACTTGAGAACCTCGGATTAGCCATCGACGAGGCGGATCCGATCAGCCGGCTCGCGGAGATCCATCGGCTATCGCAGCGGACGTCATTGGCGGTTGCGGATGCCGCCTATCTGGACGTCGCCGCCCGGAGCAATATTCCTCTCGCCACGCGCGATTCGGCTTTAGCGCGAGCAGCTCAGTCGATCGGCGTTCCGCTGTTTCAACCTTAGCGCGCGTCGCGGGACGCCGGCTTCACTTCTCCAGCCGCGCGATCAGGCTCGACGTATCCCAGCGGCGGCCGCCCATCGCCTGCACGTCCGAATAGAACTGGTCGACCAGAGCCGTGACCGGCAGATGGGCGCCATTGCGGCGCGCTTCGTCGAGGCAAATGCCGAGGTCCTTGCGCATCCAATCGACGGCGAAGCCGAAATCGAACTTGCCGGCGGCCATGGTCTTGGAGCGATTGTCCATCTGCCAGGATTGCGCCGCGCCCTTCGAAATCACGGCGATCACCGCGTCGAGATCGAGCCCGGCCTTGCGGCCGAATTGCAGGCCCTCGGCGAGGCCCTGGACCAGGCCGGCGATGCAGATTTGATTCACCATCTTGGTCAATTGCCCGGCGCCCGGGCCGCCCAGAAGCCTGCAGGCGCGGGCGTAGGCCGCGATCACCGGCTCGGCGCGGCCATAGGGCTCCGCCTCGCCGCCGCACATCACGGTCAGCGCGCCGTTTTCGGCGCCTGCCTGGCCGCCCGAGACCGGCGCGTCGATGAAGTGAAGGCCGCGCTTCCTCGCCTCCTCGTGCAACTCGCGCGCGACAAACGCCGAGGCCGTCGTGTGATCGACGAAAATCGCGGCGCGCTTCATGCCCGCGAAGGCGCCGTCGGGCCCAAGCGCGACGCTGCGCAGGTCGTCGTCATTGCCGACGCAGGCGAAGACGAGATCGCAAGACGCCGCCGCCTCGCGCGGGCTTGGCGCGCTCGCGCCGCCATGCTCGGCGACCCAGCGCTCGGCCTTCAGCGCGGTACGATTATAGACCGTGGTCCGATGGCCTTTGGCCTGAAGATGCCCGGCCATCGGATAGCCCATGACGCCCAAACCGAGGAATGCGACCTGCACCAAAGGAAACTCCATTAATTCGCCCGCCCATGACGGTTGCCTTAGCGCCTCCGATGCGACAAGGCGAGGCGGATTGGCTTAGCTCGGTTTGGCTTTCGCGCGGGCGCGCGCCAAATCCGCCGGGCTGTTGAGATTGACGAAGGGCTCTTCGGCGGCGAAACGGACCCGGGCCGCGCCTTGCGCGGCGAGAAAATCGCGCGGACTGCGCCCCCCGCCAGCGAGATGAGCGCGCAGAGCGGCGAGCAAGTCGATGCGCCACAAAGCGAAGAGCGGCTCCAGGCCGCGCGGGCTTTCAGCGAGCGCGGCGGCTGCGGCGGAATCGACGATCGGCTCGACCAGGCGGGAAACGAAATCCCTTGGCGCGAAAGGCGTGTCGCAAGGCGCTGTGGCGACGAAGTCGCAGCCCTGCCGCGCCGCATAGGCGAGGCCCGCCGCGACGCCGGCGAGCGGCCCTGCGCCGCTTTCAGGCGCGGCGTCGTGTAGGACCGGCAGGCCGAAGGCGACGAAGCGCCGCGCATCGCCATTGGCGCTGATCGCCAGGGCTTGGACTTGCGGGCGCAAAAGCTCGACCGCATGCGCGATGAGCGGACGGCCGTCCAACGGGACAAAGGCTTTCTCGACGCCCATCCGCGTCGATTTCCCGCCGGCGAGGATCAATCCGAGAATTGCGCGCAAGCGATCTCCCTTCGACCAGCGCCGCCGGTTTGCGCTTCAATCGCGCCGCAATTTGGCGCCGGATCGCCTATATAAAGGCGAGGCGTCATTCTCGGCCACGGATGGAGTTTCATGAGCGCTGGGCGTCGTCAATTCATCGCCGGACTGGGCCTCGCGACGGCGGGCCTAGGCGTCGCCAAGCCGGCTTTCGCCGAGTCGACGCCGGAGGTCCATTGGCGCTTGACATCGAGCTTTCAGCCGAGCCTCGACCTGATCTATGGCGGCGCCCAGACTTTCGCCGCCACCCTCTCGGACCTGACCGACGGCCGCTTCACCGTGACGGTGCTGCCGGCCGGCGAGGTCGCCGGAGCCCTCGATGCGCTCGACGCTGCGTCGAACGGCGTCGCCGAATGCGCCCATACCGCCCTGCATTATTACTGGAACAAGGACCCGACTTTCGTCTTCGGCTCGTCGACGCCGTTCGGCATGAATGCGCGCCAGCACACCGCCTGGCTGATGGAAGGGGGCGGCGGCGAGTTGATCGATGCGTTCCTCGCCCCGCACAAAGTGTTCGCGCTGCCGGCGGGCAATACCGGCGGGCAGATGGCCGGCTGGTTCCGCAAAGAGGTGAAGACCACCAACGATCTGCAAGGGATGAAGGTGCGGATCGGCGGTTTCGCCGGCAAGGTCTTCCAATTGCTTGGCGCCGAGCCAGTCGCCATCCCAAAGGACGGCGTCTACGCCGCCTTCGAATCGGGCGCGCTCGACGCGATGGAATGGGTCGGCCCTTACGACGACGACAAGTTCGGCGAGCGCAAGGACGGCGAGAAGCAGGTCCTCGCGAAAGTCGCGCCCTATTACTACTATCCCGGCTGGTGGCGCGGCGGCATGCAGCTTCACCTCATCGTCAACCGCGAGAAATTCGAGGCGTTGCCCAAGCCCTATCAGGCCGCCTTGCGCGCCGCGGCGAGCGTCGCCAACGTCACGATGCAAGCCAAATACGACGCGGCCAATCCCGCCGCTCTGAAGCGCCTGGTCGTCGGCGGCGCCGAATTGCGGCTCTTCCCGCAGGACGTGCTCGAAGCCTGCTACAAGACCGCCAGCGATCTCTACAGCCAACTCTCGGCGGAGAACGCCAATTTCAAGAAGATCGCCGACTCGTACATGGCGTTCCGCGGCGATCAGTACCTGTGGTGGCAGGTGGCGGAATATTCGTTCGACAATTTCATGATCCGCCAGCGGCGGACAAAGAGCTGAGCTCGGTCATCCCCTTCTCCCCGCAAGGCGGGGAGAAGGTGGCCGCGCGCAGCACGGCCGGATGAGGGGCTGCGCCGAGCCTGCCGATTAACCTTCGTCGGCGCTGCGCCTCGATCGGATGGCTGACGTACCTTCAACGAAGCCACGCCACGCCGCGTACTCTTCGAGGCCGGCGCAGCCCCTCATCCGGCGCTTCGCGCCACCTTCTCCCCGCAAGGCGGGGAGAAGGGATTCACGCCGCGACGCGCGCGTCGTCGTAATCGGCCGCCTCGGTTTCGTCGGCGCCGCGCGCCCGCCATAGCGCCGAGAGAACCGTGGCGACGACCATGTTCACGATCACGGCGGTCAAGCCGTTATAGGCGGCGAAGCCGAGACCGAGATCGATCTTGCCGACAAGCGGGATATCCCAGGCGAGCGGATGAACCGCGACCCAGGCGGTCGGCCCCCATGACAAGAGGGTGCCGACGATCATGCCGACGGCCCAGCCGGTCAGCAGCGCCGGCCCGCCGTACCAGCGCGTGAACAGGCCGAAGATGATCGCCGGGAAAATCTGCACCATCCAGACGCCGCCGAGCAATTGCAGATCGACCGCGAATTGCGTCGGGATGAACAGGATGACGGCAAGCGCGCCGATCTTGACGATCAGCGAGACCAGCTTGGCGAGGAAGGATTCTTCGCCCGGCGTCATTTCCGGATGGACGAAAGGCTTCCAGATGTTGCGCGTGAACGTATTGGCGGCGCCGATCGACATGACCGCGGCCGGCACCAGCGCGCCGATCGCGATCGCCGCGAAGCAGAAGCCGGCGAACCAATCGGGAAACATTTTCAACAGAAGCTGCGGCACCGCGTCTTGCGGGTTCTTCACCGTTATTCCCGCCGCATGGGCCATCATGCCCATCAGCGCGATCAACCCGAGCAGCACCGAATAGGCCGGCAGCGTCATCGTGTTGCGCCGGATCGCCTCGCCGCTCGAAGCGGCAAGCGTGCCGGTCAGCGCGTGCGGATACATAAACAGCGCCATCGCCGAGCCGAGGGCGAGCGTGATATACGGGCCGATCTGCTGCGGCGCGAGCAGGAGCCCGGCGGCGGCCTTCGGATTGGCGGCGACTTTGGCCGCATAAGCTTTGCCGGCGACCTCGAAAATCGGCCCGAAACCGCCGAGCTTGATCGGCACGGCGACGACCACCGCAATGACGAAAATATAGATCATCGCGTCTTTGACGAAAGCGATCATCGCCGGCGCGCGCAACCCGCTCTTATAAGTGTAGAGCGCGAGAATGATGAAGGCGAGCGTCAAGGGGAGATGGGCGAACGGGCCCTCATGAGGAAAGCCGAGCGCCTGAATGACCTTTTCCATGCCGACGAGCTGCAGCGCGATGTAGGGCATCGTGGCGAGGATGCCGGTGAAGGCGACGGCGAGTTCGAGCCCCTTGCTGCCATAGCGGCCGGCGACGAAATCGCCGGCGGTGAGATAGCCGCGCTTGTGCGACACCGCCCAGAGGCGCGGCAGGGTCAAATAGAGAAACGGGTAGATGACGATCGTATAAGGGACAGCGAAGAAGCCGAAGGCGCCGGCCGCATACACGAGGCTCGGAATCGCGATCACCGTATAAGCGGTGTAAAGATCGCCGCCGAGCAGGAACCAGGTGATCCAGGCGCCGAAGCGGCGGCCGCCGAGGCCCCATTCGTGCAAGTGATTGAGGTCGGCCGCCTTCCAGCGCGAGGCGAGAAAACCGATGATCGTGACAAGCGCGAAGAAGACGATGAAGACGACCGTCGCGGTCCAGTTGAGACTGTCGGTCATGGCCACGCCTTGGCGATCCGGTCGGCGAGATAGATGCAAAAGGCCGAGATGAGAATCAGCAGGAGCTGAAACCAGTAGAAGAACGGAATGCCGGCCAGAGCAGGATTGACGGTGTTGTAGAACGGCGCGGCCAGCGCAACGACGCATGGCGCGAAAAGCAGGATATATTTCATCCATCCCCCCTGCGGCGGCC
>DATGLU010000510.1:0-3281 GCA_035294045.1 Roseiarcus sp.
GCTTCGAGAGGAGCTGGTCGAGATGGCCCTTCCACCGCGCCGGGTTTTCGCCGGTGCGCTTCCCGGCGGCGCGAGCAGCGTCAAGAATCCGTTCGATCCGGCCCCGCAGCCGGGACGCGGTTTCCGGCTTCGCGGTCCAAATTGGCTTCAGGACCGAAAGCACGTCTTCGGTGGCGATCGCGTCGATCGGGAGAGGGCGCAAAGGCGCGGCGTAAGTCTTGAGCGTGTTTTTCCATTGTTGGCGATGCTTGGCGTTGCGCCAGCCCGGCTCTTTCGCCTCGATGAATTTATCGGCGAAGGCGCCGAAGGTCGGCGTCTCCTCGGCGGCGGCCTTCTTCTCGGCGATCGGATCGCGCCCAGCGGCGACCGCCTGACGCGCCGCAGCCGCCAAGTCGCGGGCTTTCGCCAGCGGAACGGAATTGAGGCCGCCGAGTCCCATCTCCCGTAGCCGGCTATGCCAGCGAAAAAGAAACATCCACCGCTTGGCGCCGCTCTTGTCGACGACAAGATAGAGGCCCCCGCCGTCGGCGTGTCGGCCGGGCCTCTTGAGCGTCTCGACGGCGCGCGCGCTGAGGCGATCGATCTTCCTGGCCACCCTGCCCTCCACCCCAACATTCACCCCAACACCTAACGCGGATTGTAACGCACTTGGGCGGACAGTGACAGACAGGCAGCGAGAAATTCCCCTATCTTTTCAGCGGAAGATTGGACGGTGGCGAATTGGGGTGAACATCTGTTTGGCGGAGGGGGCGGGATTCGAACCCGCGATACGGTTTCCCGTATACACACTTTCCAGGCGTGCGCCTTCGACCGCTCGGCCACCCCTCCGTCGCCATCCTCGGGCGAGGGAAGCGCGCGCATAACATCGCCGGCAGAGCCGGCGCAAGTCGCCATGGCGGCCGGCCGGCGGCTGCGATCCGCAATTGCGGGGACGGTTTCCAGTCACTTGGCAAGAAGCCTACTGCGCGAGGGGAATCGGATTGCCTTAAGCCATTGATATTCAACATAGCGGCGGAAATCGACGCTTTCCGCCGCGAGTGAAATCAAACGCCAAGGAAGAAAAAGGACGGAAAAATAGGCAAAAAAGGAAATCTTTTCTTCCATGCCTAGAGCCATCGCCTGACCTTGCGCGCATAGGCGTCGTAGGTCTCGCCGAATTGGCGGCGCATTTTCGCCTCTTCGAACGGGATATGGACCCAGTTCGCCGTGGCGAAGGTCGCGAGTGGGGCGAGGAACATCGGCCAGGCGCCGATCCAGATCGCGGCGCCGAGGCTGATGACGACCAGCGACAGATACATCGGGTTGCGGGTGTATTGGAACGGCCCGGACGTCACCAACTTCCTGTTCGCGGACGAGATCGGGTTGAGCTCCGTTCCCTCGCGCCGGAACAGCAGGGCCGCCGCGGCCGAGAAGGCGACGCCGATCGCGACGAGCGCCGCGCCGAGCCAAACGATCGGCAGGCCGGGCGGACGCGGCCAGTCGGCCGCGGCGCTGAGCGCCGCCGCGATCGCGAGAAAGATCGCCGTCCACAGCGGCGGCGGCAGTTTCACCATCGCCGTTCCTCCACGAGGTCCGCCGGCGGCGTCAATCTACCGCAGGAGCGCGGCGGCGCAATCGCGCGTTGCTTGCGATGGACAGCGCGGCGGGCGTCTGCTTAACACGGCGGCGTTGCGGGCGGAGCGAATTCAAGCGCATGCGGCTGATCGGGCGGTTCATCGGGCTGGCGCTGCTGGCCAGCGCATTCGCCGCCGCGATCATCGACGGCGCGCGCTCGATCGCGGCGAGCCGCCTCATCCTCACCCCGCTCGGCGAGACCCTGTATTGGGCCTTTCCGAACAAGATGCCGCTGCTCCAGCCTTTCGTCGAACGGCAGATTCATCCGCTCTTGTGGGACCCGGTCCTCTATCACGTCTTGCTCGCGCCGAGCTGGGCCGTGCTCGGGCTTCTCGGGCTGGCTTTGCTCTACGGCCTGCGCAAGAAGCCGCCGCCGATCGGCTATTCCGACCGCGACCGCTGGCGCTCGGCCCTGTAACGAAGACCGGCCAGCGGCGAAAATCGAGCGGTTGCGGCGCCGTTCGCCACGGCCCGCCCTAGGCCGCAACGGCGAGGCCGCCTATCTTAGAGCCAATTTCGCAAGGAGGCGGACATGCTCAATTTCCTGCGCAAGACCGATCGGCCGGCGAGGGCCGCCGAGGCGCTGCCCGGCAGGAGCGCGCCGATCGCCACGGCCGAGACCCACTTCGTCAACGGCCACGCCTTAAAGGGCCCCTACCCGGCCGGTCTCGAACAAGCCATTTTCGCCATGGGCTGCTTCTGGGGCGCGGAGCGCAAGTTCTGGCAGGCCGGCGACGGGGTTTACGTCACCGCGGCCGGCTATAGCGGCGGCTTCACGCCGAATCCGACCTACGAGGAGACATGCACCGGCCGCACCGGCCATGCCGAGGCGGTTCTGGTCGTCTTCGATCCCAAGAAGATTTCCTACGAGCGCCTGCTGCAGATTTTCTGGGAGAACCACGACCCGACCCAGGGCATGCGCCAGAGCAATGATGTCGGCTCGCAATACCGCTCGGCGATCTATGCGACCAGTCCGGCGCAGCTCGCCGCCGCCAAAGCCTCGGCCGAGGCCTACGGCAAGGCGTTGAAGGCGCAGGGCCTCGGGCCGATCACCACCGAAATCGAACCGGCCCAGCCGTTCTATTTCGCCGAAGGCTACCACCAGCAATATCTCGCCAAGAACCCTGGCGGCTATTGCGGCCTGGGCGGGACGGGCGTCGCTTGTCCCGTCGGGCTCGGCGCATCGGCGGCCTAGACGAAGGGCCGCTGGACCTGCGCACGGCCGCGCCGCGCCTGCCAGCGCTTGCGGATCGGCCAAGCGACGATATGAGTGAGGCTCCAGCCGACGACCAACCCGCCGGCGCCGATGACGAAGGCTTCCGTCGTCACCGGCAGAGCCGGCTCGAAGTCGCGCCAGGCCTGGGCCATCGTCGTCGGATCGAAATTGCGGATCAGCGTGATCAGCCGCGCCACTGGCCCCGCCTCGGCGAAGGCCTGCTTTTGCTGTGATAGGCGCTCGGCGCGATCGATACCCTCGTTGATCGCCTCAGCCCGCTGCCGGGCGAGCGGATCGTCGTTGCGCTCGAGCCGGGCGAGGCCTTGCTCGCGGGTCAGCGATTGGCTTTGCGCTTGCTGGTCGAACTCGGCGATCATGCGGTTGAGCTCGTCGAGCGCGCCGCCGAGGCGCTGGCGATATTGCTGCGCGAATTCCGGCCATTGCGCGCCGA
>DATGLU010000511.1:0-3167 GCA_035294045.1 Roseiarcus sp.
GACAGATCGGCGACGCTGAGCAGCGCCGTTCCGGCAGAGGCCCGCGAAGCGCCGTCAACGCCCGGCTCGCGCAAACGCGCGGCGTCCATGCCTGGATGCCTCGTTGGCTGCGTCATCCAACCCTGTCGTTGTCGTTCTGCCGTAAGACTAGCCATTTCAACGGCTTTGTCACGCGGCTCGGATCATCGACTAAAGGATGAGGCGGCGCGCAATCCGCTGGGAGGACGCCGGCTCAGGCGCCGGTGAAGGTCCCGCCGGTCTCGGCGAGGCGCTCGAGCAGCGGCGCCGGCTTGAAATCGTCGCCCATCGCCGCCTGGAACGTCCGCATCCGCTCCAGCACGTTCTTCGGGCCGATCGTGTCGCCATAGAACATCGGGCCGCCGCGATAGACCGGCCAGCCATAGCCGTTGATCCAGACGATATCGATGTCGGAAGCGCGCAGGGCCTTGCCCTCTTCGAGGATTTTCGCGCCTTCGTTGATCATCGGATAGAGGCAGCGCTGCAAAATCTCTTCGTCCGAGACAGGCCGGCGCTTGACCCCTTTCCGGGCGGCGAAATCGGCGATGATCTCCTCGACCAAAGCCGAGGGCTTGGCGTTGCGCTGCTCGTCATAGTCATAGAAGCCGGCCCCGGTCTTCTGGCCGCGGCGGCCGCGCTCGCAGAGAATTTCGCGGATGGTCGAGCTTGACGACTTCTCCTTCGACCAGCCGATATCGAGGCCGGCGAGATCGCTCATCGCGAACGGTCCCATCGGCAGGCCGAAATCATAGAGGACGCGGTCGACGTCCCACGGCGTCGCGCCTTCGATGATCAGCTTGTTGGCTTCGCGCTGGCGCTGCGCCAGCATGCGATTGCCGACGAAACCGTGGCAGACGCCGACCAGCACGCCGATCTTGCCGATCGTCTTGGCGAGCCGCATGACGGTGGCGATCACGTCCTTGCCGGTCATCTCGCCGCGGACGACCTCCAGCAACCGCATGACATTGGCCGGCGAGAAAAAATGCGTGCCGAGCACGTCCTGCGGGCGTTTGGTCGTCGCGGCGATCTCGTCGATATTGAGGTAGGATGTGTTGGAGGCGAGGATCGCGCCCGGCTTGGCGATCGCGTCCAGCCTGGCGAAGACGTCCTTCTTGACGGCCATGTCCTCGAACACGGCTTCGATGATCAAATCCTTGTCGGCGAGCGCGCCGAGATCGAGCGTTCCGGTCAGAAGCGCCATGCGTCTTTCGACCTCGGCCGGCGTCAGCCGGCCCTTTTTCGCGGTGTTCTCGTAATTCTTGCGGATGACGGAAAGGCCGCGGTCGAGCGCCGCCTGGCTCGTCTCGACGATCGTCGTCGGCGTTCCGGCGTTGAGGAAGTTCATCGCGATGCCGCCGCCCATCGTCCCGGCGCCGATCACGCCGACCGATTTGACCGGCCGCGTCGGCGTATCGTCCGGCACGTCGGGAATTTTCGCGACCTGCCGCTCGGCGAAAAAGACGTAGCGCTGCGCCTTGGATTGGGGCGTCGCCAAAAGCTCCATGAACATCCGCCGCTCGGCGGCGACGCCCTCGTCGAACGGCAGGTCGACGGCGTTGCGCACCGATTCGATCGCCTTGAGCCAAGCCTCGAAGCCGCGGAACTTGCGGGCATTGGCCTTGCGGATCGCCTCGAATATTTCCGGCTTGCCGCGCGCGGCGGCGACCCTGTCGTCGAGCGCGCGGATCTTGCGCAACGGCGCTTTGTCTTCGATCAAGCGGCGCGCGAAAGCCAAGGCGCCGTCGAGCAGCCTGCCTTCCTCGGCCAGCGCGTCGATCACGCCCCAGGCCTTCGCCGAGGCGGCATCGAACGGCGTCCCGGACAGGATGATTTCGAGCGCCTTCTCGACGCCAATCAGGCGCGGCAGGCGCTGCGTTCCGCCCGCGCCGGGGATCAAGCCGAGCTTGATTTCCGGCAGGCCGAACTTGGCCGAGGGAATTGCGATCCGGTAATGAGCGGTGAGCGCGACTTCGAAACCGCCGCCGAGCGCAGTCCCGTGCACCGCCGCCACGACCGGCTTGGCGGCGTTCTCGATCGTCTCCAGCACGTCGGGCAAGGACGGCCTTGCCGGCGGCTTGCCGAATTCGGCGATGTCGGCGCCCGCGATGAAGGTGCGGCCGGCGCAAAGGACGACGATCGCCTTGACGCGCCCATCCGCATCGGCCGCCTCGACGCCGCGCTTCAAGCCGTCGCGCAAAGCCGCCGAGAGCGCGTTCACCGGCGGCGAATTCAGCGTCAGGACGGCAACGTCGCCATGGACGGCGAGGTCGGCGACGGAATTGATGGCGGACATGAAAAGACTCCGAGCGTACGTCTATCCTCCCCCGCGAAGCGGGGGAGGGGGACCATGCGAAGCATGGTGGAGGGGGCTCCGGTCTCTCAGGATAATCCCCGCCGCCGGCGGCCCCCTCCACCGCGCTACGCGCGGTCCCCCTCCCCCGTTCCGCGAAGCGGAACGGGGGAGGATAGTCGTCCGGCCAGCTTTTCGAGGTGATAATCGACATCGCCGAATTGCCGCTCGATCATCGCAAGGCGCTTGAACAGATGGCCGATCATCGTCTCCATCGTCATGCCCATGCCGCCATGCAATTGGATCGCCTGCTGGCCGATCAGCCGCGCCGATTGGCCGATCTGCACCTTCGCCGCGGAGATCGCCTTGCGCCGCTCGGCTCCGTCCGGCTCGTTCGCCATCATCGCCGCGTAGCAGGCCATGCTGCGCGCCTGCTCCAAGGCGACGAACATGTCGGCGGCGCGGTGCTGCAGCGCCTGGAACGAGCCGATCGTCACGCCGAATTGCTTGCGCGTCTTCAAATAGGCGACGGTCTGGCTCAGCGCCTCTTGCATGGCGCCGACCGCTTCGGCGCAGAGCGCCGCGATCGCCTCGTCGACGACGCTTTCCAGAACGGAGAAGCCGTTCGAAGGATCGCCGAGAACGCCCTCGCCTCCCACGCGCACGCCGGCCAGCGCAATCTCTGCCGCGCGGGCGCCGTCCTGGGTGGGGTAGCCGCGCCGCGTCACGCCGGGCGCATCGCCGTCGACCAGGAAAAGACCGATCCCGGAAGGATCGCGCCGCGCCCCGCTCGTCCGCGCCGCAACGATCAGCTTGTCGGCGCTGTCGCCGTTAAGGACGAGCCCCTTCTCGCCGTCGA
>DATGLU010000512.1:0-4429 GCA_035294045.1 Roseiarcus sp.
AAGCTGATCGGCATCAATTCCGAGATCATCTCGCGCAGCGGCGGCAGCATGGGGCTCGGCTTCGCCATTCCCGTCAATATGGTCAAAAGCGTCATCGCCGCAGCGCGGGGCGGCGATCGTCTGGTACGGAGGCCATGGCTCGGCGCCAGCCTGCAGAACGTCACGCAAGACATCGCCGAATCGCTCGGCCTCGATAAGCCGATCGGCGCGCTTGTCGCAAGCGTCGTCGAAGGCGGGCCGGCGGCGGAGGCCGGCCTGAAGCGCGGCGACATTATCGTCGCCGTCGACGGCGTCGAAGTCGACGATTCCGGCGGCGTCGGCTTTCGTCTCGGCGTCAAGCCGCTGGGCGGCGAAGCCAAGCTCGGAATCGTCCGCGGCGGCAAGAAGATCGAGCTCACTCTGCATTTGATGGCCGCGCCCGAAACGCCGCCGCGCGACCCGGTGAAAATCAAGACCCGCTCGCCCTTCGAGGGCGCGACGCTGGTCAACATCTCGCCGGCGGTGATCGAAGACATGTCGCTCGAAAACGCATCGAAAGGCGTCGTGGTCGCCGAGGTCGAGGAGGGTTCGACGGCGGCCCAGGTCGGTGTGCAGAAAGGCGATATCCTGATCGCGATCAACGGCCAGAAGATCGAGACGACGCGCGACGCCGAACGCGCCTCCGCCGCCCGGGTGAACTATTGGCGCCTGGTCATCCAGCGCGGCGGCCAAGTGATCCAGACAGTGATCGGGGGATGAGCGCATTGTAGCCGCGGTCGTCGACCCGCGGCCGCTCCCTGTCCCGCCGCGCTGGCCCGCCGGCGACCGCGGCTGACGCGGTCGTCGACCGCGTCTACAGGACCGCGTCTACAGCTTTCCGCCGCGCCGGCGCTGGGCTAGGATGCGCCAGGAGCGAATGCGGGAGGGCGTCATGATCTTCCGGCAATTGTTCGACAGCGCCTCGGGCACATACAGCTATCTTCTGGCGAGCCGTCGCGGCGGCGAGGCGCTGATCATCGATCCGGTCCTCGAAAAGGTCGACCGCTACCTAAAGCTGATGGAGGAGCTCGACCTCAAGCTCGTCAAAGCGGTCGACACGCATCTCCACGCCGACCACATTACCGGGCTCGGCGCGCTGCGCGACCGCACCCAATGCATCACCGTGATGGGCGAGCAGAGCAAGGTCGACGTCGTCTCGATGCGGATCGGCGAGGGCGACAAGCTGCGCGTCGAAGGGGTCAGCCTCGACGTTCTTTACACGCCCGGCCATACTGACGATTCGTACAGTTTCGTCCTGGACGACCGGGTGTTCACCGGCGACACTTTGCTGATCCGCGGCACTGGTCGCACCGACTTCCAGAACGGCAGCGCGCGGGCGCAATACGAAAGCCTGCAAAGGCTGCTGCGCCTGCCGGACGAGACGCTCGTCTTTCCGGCGCATGATTACAAGGGCGACACGGTCTCAACGATCGGCGAGGAGAAGCGCTGCAATCCGCGCCTGCAAGTCAAAGGCGTCGATGAATATGTCGCGCTGATGGACAATTTGCATTTGCCCAATCCGAAGATGATGGATGTCGCGGTGCCGGCCAATATGCGGCAGGGCTTCTTGCAGGCGGAGATCGCGCGGCGCGGCTGGACTTTGAGCGCCGCGGAGGCGCGCGATTGGCTCGGCCGCTCCGATGTCGCCTTCGTCGACCTGCGCGAGCGCGCGGAGCGCGAGAAGCACGGCGTCATTCCCGGCTCGGTCCATGCGCCCTACACCGATCTTCGCGAGAACATCCATCCGGGCGGGGTTCTGCACGAACTCGCCGCCGCGACCGGCAAGCGGCTCTTGTTCTACTGCGCCTTTGGCGAGCGCAGTGCAATGGCCGTGCAGGCGGCGCAGGACGCCGGATTCGCCTCGGCCCGCCATATCGAGGGCGGCGTCAGCGCCTGGCGTGCGGCCGGCGGCCCCTGCGAGCGCTGAGCGGTCGCCGCAAGTGAGGGTTGGGCAATCCCAGCCGCGCCTCTGAGTCGCGCAAGCTGTTCTTCCGCCGCGGCGCGCTTCTTCGGATCATGGGCGAGCGTCGAGCACCAGACGGTGACGCAGACGCTGCGCAGATCGGCAAGGAGCGGATAAAGGTTCGGATCGAGCGCTGGAAAGCCGGCGGGATGCGACAGAGCGGCCACATCCCACTCGCGCGGGCCGAGGCAAGCGGTCTCGAAATCCGTCCAAAGGGCTCCGGCGGGCGTGAAGAAGACATTGTCCATATGGGCGTCGCCGTGAATCGGAACGTTCGGGACGTTCAGGCCGGACAATGCGGCGCATGCCCGTTCGTAGGTTTTCCAGAGGAAGGCGCGATCGTCTCGATTGAGGCTCGGCAGCCTGTCGCCCCGACGAAGGAGCGCGCCGCATGCCTCGATCCTGTCCCAATAGGAGGGAAGCGGCTCGGCATAGTCGGCGAAGCGCTCGTGCACCCGGCGCAAGGCGTCGGCCGCTTGCGCCACTGCGCGGCGATCTTCATAGCCGCAGCTTCTATGCTCGACATTCGGCCAAAAGGTCACCGCCAGGTCTTCGACGACGATGGGCGCCGGCGGCATGAACGCGCTCGGGCCGACGACCGGCGCGCCTTTTTCCGCCAAATGTCTCGCGACGCTCAATTCGCGCGCATCGGCGGCAAAGCAGGCAGGATCGGCCGGGCCGATCCGGGCGACGGCCGCGATCGCCGGAAGCAGCAGCGCGACGCGCCGCGAGCGATAGAGGACGATCGCCTCGCTGTCGCCGGTAAGCCGCGCCGCCTTTTTCGCCGCCGCGATGGCGCGCGCCAGCCTCTCGTCATCGAACAAACGGCATTCGCTCACGACGCCCGCCGCGATTTACGCGGTCGCTCCGAGCCGCCCGCTCTATAGCGACCGGGCAATAATCATTTTCATGATCTCGTTTGTTCCGCCGTAAATCTTCTGGATGCGCGCGTCGACGAACATCCGGGCGATGGGATATTCGGCCATATAGCCGTAGCCGCCGTGCAATTGCAGGCAATCGTCAATGATCGCCATCTGCCGGTCCGTGCACCAATATTTGGCCATCGAGGCAGTGACGGTGTCGAGATCGCCGGCAATATGGCGCTCGATGCACCAATCGAGAAAGACGCGGGCGATCTGGGCTTCGCTCTTGCGCTCGGCGAGGGTGAAGGCGGCGTTCTGGAATTCGATGATCGGCCGGCCGAAGGCCTGGCGCTGCTTGGCGTAGTCGATGGTCGTCGCCAGCGCGCTCTCCATCGCCGCGACCGCGCCGACCGCGAGGATCAGCCGCTCCTGCGGCAATTGCTGCATCAACTGGGCGAAGCCCTGGCCTTCTTCGCCGCCAAGCAGATTTTCCGGCGGAACGCCGACATTCTCGAAGAACAATTCCGACGTGTCGGAAGCGTGCAGGCCGATCTTGTCGAGGTTGCGGCCGCGGCGATAGCCCTCGGCCGCTTGCGTCTCGACGACGAAAAGCGAAATGCCCTTGGCGCCAGGCTCGCCGGTGCGCGCGACGACGATGACGAGATCGGCGAGCTGGCCATTGGTGATGAACGTCTTCTGTCCGTTGAGAACGTAGGAATTTCCCTGCTTCTTGGCGCTGGCGCGCACCGCCTGCAGATCGGAGCCGGCCCCGGGCTCGGTCATGGCGATCGCGCCGATCAATTCGCCGCTCGCCATTTTCGGCAGCCAGCGGCTTTTCTGCTCCTCCGAGCCATAGTTGAGGATGTAATGGGCGACGATCGCGCTATGCACGCTCACCGGCGTGCCGAGCTCGGGGACGACGGCGACAATCTCCTCCATGACAGCCGCTTCCGTCGCGAATGTCGCGCCGAGGCCGCCATAGGCTTCCGGCACGCAGGCCAGCAGCGCGCCCATGTCGCCCAAGCCGCGCCAAGCGTCGCGGTCGATGATCTTGTTCTTGCGCCAGCCTTCCGCGCGCGGCGCAAGATCGCTTTTCAGGTAGCGGCGAAATTGATCGCGGAACAGATCGAGTTCCTCGGTCATCCACGAGGAGCGGTGGGGCATGGCGGGGTCCTTGGGCGCGGAGGCGGAGCGCTCCCTTCGCCCCGCGCAGCGGGGAGAAGGTGGCCCGAAGGGCCGGATGAGGGGCTGCGCAGGACTCGAAGGTACGCGACCGACAAACGCTAATCAGCAAGCTCAGCGCAGCCCCTCACCCGGCGGCTTCGCCGCCACCCTCTCCCCGCTCCGCGGGGCGAGGGGAGACGCTTCGCGTTCCCAAGGCAAAGTAGCTCATTTTCCGTCCCATGCAAAAAAAAGCGCCCCGCCGAAGCGGGGCTCATTGGGGACGAATCAGATCGGCGTCACGCCGCCTTGCGGGCGGGCTTGCCTTTGGCCATGCGGCGCTTGATCGAGCTCCACATCGCCTTCATTTCCGCGGCGGCAGAGCCGGTCGGATGGATTTCGCTGACGCCTCGGCCTTGGCGCG
>DATGLU010000513.1:0-2880 GCA_035294045.1 Roseiarcus sp.
AATATTTCAAGAATGGCGGCATCTTGCAGTACGTGATCAGGCAGTTGGCGGCGTGACGCTTTTGAAGCGCTCATGGAGCGCTGCTGAAGCCGACGGGCTGATCCATCCGCATCCGGCGCCGCCGGAGCGCGGCGAAGCGATCGAGGTCGCGCCGGGAATCCTCTGGGCGCGGCTGCCGCTGCCCTTCCGGCTCGACCATATCAATCTGTATTTCCTCGACGACGGCGACGGCTGGGCGATTCTCGACGCCGGCATCGCCAGCGGGGCGGCGCGCGAAGCCTGGGAGGCTCTCATCGCCGGTCCGCTCAGCGGCCGGCGCCTGACGCGGCTCATCGTCAGCCACGCCCATCCCGACCATATCGGGCTCGCCGGCTGGCTGGCCGAACGCTTCGACATTCCGCTCCTGACCAGCCAGACCGCCTATCTCGACTGCCTCGCGCTGTCGCTCGATCCGGGCCGGCTGGAGGCGAAGGTCTACCGCGACTTCTACCGCCATAACGGCCTCGACGAGGCGACGAATACCCAATTGAGCACGATGGGTCACGGCTATCTGCGCATGATCACGCCGCTGCCGGTCACGTTCGAGCGACTCGTCGCCGGAGATCGGCTCAAGATCGGCGGACGCGACTTCGCCGTGCTGAGCGGCGACGGCCACGCGCCGGAGCAGATCATGCTGCACGATGCGGCGGCGCGCGTCTTTCTTGCCGCCGATCAGGTCCTCGCCAAGATCTCGCCCAATGTCAGCGTCTCGCCGGTCGATCCGAACGGCGATCCGCTCGGCCTGTACCTGCGCTCTCTGAAGGCGCTGCGCGAGAGCGTCGCCGAGGAGGCGCTGATCCTGCCCGGCCACGGCCTGCCTTTCTTCGGGCTTCATCAGCGCCTCGACGAGCTCGTCGCGCACCATGCCGCGCGTTGCCGAGCGCTGTACGAGGCCTGCCGCGCCGGCCCGCGCGCGCCCGCCGACTTGCTCAAAGTGCTCTTTCCGCGCGACCTCGACCCGCATCAAATGGGCTTCGCGTTCAATGAATTGTTGGCGCATATCAATTTCATGCTGCGCGAGGGGACCTTGGCGAAAGCGGCGCCGCGCGGCGAGGCGATGCGGGTTGTCGCGGCGGGGTGAGGGAGCAGGCGCCCTCGGCCCCGCTTCGGCTGAATGGTTGACGTAACCTTTAACGCAGCGGCGCCATGCCGACCGATCGCCGTCAACCCGCCATAGCGCCTTCAAAGTATGAGCAAACGAACGCCCGCCTGCGAGGCGCTATGGCGGGTGCTCCGCTGCGCTCCGCCCCTTCGGGTGACTGCGACCAGCCGGCATGGCTTGTTGGCTACCAAGACGTTTTGCTGTCGAAACCGGCCGTTTGGCCGTTTCGAGCAGCAAAACGTCTTGGTAGCAAAAAGGCCATCGACGCGGGGACGAGTCAAGGCTCGCGAAGCGAAGCGTAGCGACCGGCGAAGCCGGCTTGGCCTTGACGCGTCCACGCGCCGATGGCAGCGCGGCCCTTTGGGATTTGCCTCGTTACGAGCTGTACTTCAGCGGGGCGCCGCTCGGGCTCATCGCGATCCACTCACCCAACGAGCGCGGCCGTGCGCTCCGGCGCAGCGTCTTCCATTCGCGGCGAAACTTCGGCGACGGCCTCGCGAAGCACATCGAGCCCGGCGCCGCGCTGCGGCGCGTGCGTCGCCAGACGGCGGCGGTAGGCGCGCGCCCCGGGGCGGCCGGCGAACAGGCCGAGCAGGTGGCGGGTCATGTCGTGCAGCCGCGTCCCGGCGGCAAGCTCGCGCTCAATATAGGGTACGTATGCCTCGACCGCTTCGAAAGCGTCCGCGACCGGCGCCGCTTCGCCGAACAGGAGCGGATCGACGCCGATCAGCATTTCCGGATTCTGGTACGCGGCGCGGCCGACCATCACGCCGTCGACCTCGCGCAGGAGCGCCGCCGCCGCGGCAAGATCGCGCACGCCGCCATTGACCGCGACCGGCAAGTCCGGATGCGTCCGTTTCAGCTCAGCGACGAGCGGATAGTCGAGCGGCGGGATGTCGCGATTCTCCTTCGGGCTCAAGCCGTCGAGCCAAGCCTTGCGGGCATGGACGATGACCGCGTCCGCGCCCGCCGCTTTCACCCTCTCGACAAAGGCGAAAAGCGCCTGGCGCGGCTCCTGGTCGTCGACGCCGATGCGGCATTTCACCGTGACCGGAATGCGCACGGCCGCTTTCATCGCGGCGACGCCCTCGCCGACGAGTTCGGGCTCACGCATCAGGCAGGCGCCGAAGCGGCCGCTCTGCACCCGGTCGGACGGGCAGCCGCAATTGAGGTTGATCTCGTCATAGCCGAAATCGGCGCCGATCGCCGCCGCCTCGGCGAGCCGCCGCGGATCGGACCCGCCGACCTGCAAGGCGATCGGATGCTCGAAGGGATCAAACCCGAGCAAGCGCCGGCGCGGCCCGAACACGATTGCGTCGGCGGTGACCATCTCCGTATAAAGCCGCGTCCGGCGCGTCAGGATGCGATGGAAGAACCGGCAATGCCGATCCGTCCAGTCCATCATGGGGGCCACACTGAATTGGTATTCCATATCGAACACTTAGCCGCGTCGTCCGTCCAATGCAACGAAACCGATTTGGTTTTCCGTCAACAGATCCAAAAAGTATGTCTATTGGTTTGATCTCCAGATCGTTTTCGGTGTGCCAAAAGTGTGCCGAGGTCCTTACCACTGCAACTTACGACGCACCATCGCCACCAGAGTCGGAGCGGCCACGCAGGTCAGTTTGGTCAATGGAAAATGGCAAAGGCGACGATTTGCGATTTGGAAGGTGGGGCAGCGTTGTGTTCTTGGCTGAAGGACCACCTTCATTCCACGACGCTACACTGCGTGAGCTTGA
>DATGLU010000514.1:0-2252 GCA_035294045.1 Roseiarcus sp.
AGGCGCGCCGACCAGACGCGACACGGCGAACCGCTCCATGTACTCGGACATGTCGATGCGGATCAGGCGCTCCTCTTTCTCCATCAGGATCTGCGTCAGAGCGCGGGCGAGCTCGGTCTTGCCGACGCCGGTCGGCCCGAGGAACATGAACGAGCCGATCGGCCGGTTCGGGTCCTGCAAGCCGGCGCGGGCGCGCCGGACCGCGGTCGAGACAGCGGTCACCGCCTCTTTCTGGCCGACCACCCGCTTGGCGAGTTCGTCCTCCATCTTGAGCAGTTTCTCACGCTCGCCTTCCAGCATCTTGTCGACCGGCACGCCGGTCCAACGCGAAACGACCTGCGCGACATGATCGGGCGTGACCGCCTCGTCGACGAGCTTGTCCTGGGCCTGCGCCTCCGTCGCGGCGAGCTTCTTCTCGAGATCGGGAATGATTCCGTAAGCGATCTCGCCGGCGCGCTGATACTCGCCCTTGCGCTGGGCCTGGGCGAGTTCGGCGCGCGCCGCTTCGAGCTGCTCCTTGAGCTTCTGCGCCGCGCCGAGCTTGTCCTTTTCGGCGCGCCAGCGCTGGGTCAGCGTCGCCGATCGCTCCTCCAGCCCGCCAAGCTCGGTCGTCAGCTTGGCGAGACGGTCCTTCGAGGCGGCGTCGGTCTCTTTCTTCAGCGCCTCCTGCTCGATCTTGAGCTGGACGATGCGCCGGTCGAGCTCGTCGAGCTCCTCGGGCTTGGAATCGACCTGCATGCGCAGGCGCGAGGCCGCTTCGTCGACCAGGTCGATCGCCTTGTCGGGCAGGAAACGGTCGGCGATGTAGCGGTTCGACAGAGTCGCGGCGGCGACGATCGCGCCGTCGGTGATGTGCACGCCGTGATGGACCTCGTATTTCTCCTTGAGGCCGCGCAGGATCGAGATCGTGTCCTCGACCGTCGGCTCGGAGACGAAGACCGGCTGGAAGCGGCGGGCCAAAGCCGCGTCCTTCTCGACATGCTTGCGATATTCGTCGAGCGTCGTCGCGCCGATGCAGTGCAATTCGCCGCGCGCCAGTGCCGGCTTCAGCAGGTTGGACGCGTCCATCGCGCCGTCCGCCTTGCCGGCGCCGACCAGCGTATGCATCTCGTCGATGAAAAGGATGATGCCGCCCTCGGCCGCGGTCACTTCGCTGAGCACCGCTTTCAGCCGCTCCTCGAACTCGCCGCGATATTTCGCGCCGGCGATCAGCGCGCCCATATCGAGCGCGAGCAGGCGCTTGTCCTTCAGCGATTCCGGCACGTCGCCATTGACAATGCGCAGCGCCAGGCCTTCGACGATCGCCGTCTTGCCGACGCCTGGCTCGCCGATCAGCACCGGATTGTTCTTGGTCCGGCGCGACAGGACCTGCACGGTGCGCCTGATCTCCTCATCGCGGCCGATCACCGGATCGAGCTTGCTGGCGCGGGCGGCCGCGGTCAGGTCGCGGGCGTATTTCTTCAGGGCGTCATAAGCGTTCTCCGCGCTCGCCGAATCGGCGGAGCGGCCCTTGCGCAGATCGTTGATCGCGGCGTTGAGGGTCTGAGCGGTGACGCCGGCGGCGGCGAGGATTTTCGCCGACTCGGCCCCCTTTTCCATGGCGAGAGCGAGCAGCAGCCGCTCGACCGTCACGTAAGAATCGCCGGCCTTCTGGGCGATCTTCTCGGCGTTGTCGAAGACGCGCGCGGTGGTCGGGGCGAGGTAAATCTGCCCCGCGCCGGGCCCTTGCACTTTCGGCAGCTTGGCGAGCGCCAATTCAGTCTGCTGGAGGGCGTCGCGCGAGCGGCCGCCGGCTTTGTCGATCAGGCCGGCCGACAGGCCCTGGTCATCGTCGAGCAGAACCTTGAGCAGGTGCTCGGGCGTGAATTGCTGATGGCCTTCCCGGATGGCGAGCGACTGGGCGCTTTGGATGAAGCCGCGAGCGCGCTCGGTGTATTTCTCTAAATTCATAGGTCACCCTTTCTGGCTCCGATTCCGCGCCCCGAAGCGGCGCAAAACGGACCGGATGATGTAAGGAATAGCCGCGTTGGGCGGCCCTGAACATATGTAGGAAAGGCCAATGCCGCGCGGAAGGGGCCGCGGGGAAAATTCGCCGCGGCCGGCCAGCGGTCAGGCCGCCTTTGTCAGCATTTCCATTGGTCGAAAGGTCCGACGCTCAGTCGAACCGAATTTAGCCTTATCCTCGATAGGCCCATGAGGAACATTGGCCGCTCGCGTTCTTCGGCCAGTTCCGGCTTGGCGGCGATCTGCGT
>DATGLU010000515.1:0-3009 GCA_035294045.1 Roseiarcus sp.
GCGCGGGCGTCGCGGGTTGCTGCTGAGTCTGGCCAGCGGGCGGCTGTGGCGGGGGCGCGTGGCCGCTTGCCGGCGCCGGCGGCTTCGGCGACGCCTGTCCGGCAGGCGCTGACGGTTGATGCTGTGGCGCGGCAGGGGCGCCGGCGGGAGCTGGTGCCGGCGCCGCCGGCGGCGACGCCTTGATTGCCGCCGGCGCCGTCGAGACCGGCCGGGCGCCGGGCGTGCCCGGGATGAGCGGCTTCGGCGCGTTCTGCTGTGGCGGCGGCGGCGCTTTCACCGTCACGCCCTTGGGCAAGGGCGGCGGAGCCGCGGGTTTTGGCGCAGGCGCTTGCCCGGCTTGCGCGGCTTGGCCGGGGCGAGGCGCGCCTGGCTGCCCAGGCGGCGCGACGCCATTGCGTTCTTCGCCCCGGCGGCGCTCATGGCGCTCGTGGTGGAGATAATCGATCGCGACGGCGCCGGCGATGAGCGGAATCGCGATCGGCAGGACCGGAAGATAGCCATATTCCTGCGGCGGGGGCGGCGGCGGCAGGTCGCGCCAATCCTCGCCGTAGTCAGGCGCGAAATCCGGAGGCGGGGGAGGAGGCGGCGGGCCGAAATCGTCGCCGCCGAAATAGGCGACCGGCCGCTCCTCGTAGAACTCTTCGTCGGGCGGCGGCGGCGGCAGATCGGCGAATTCGACCGGCTCGAAGTCGGGCGGCGGGGCCTCGGGCGCGGAGAGGAAGGCCAAGCGCCGCGCCGCATCGGCGACATGCGGTCCGTTCGGATAACGCTTCAAATAGGTCCAATAGGCGCGCGGCGTATTTTCGCGCAAAGCGCGTCGCCAATACGCCGCCTCGCGGCGCGCCGCGAGCATCGCGCGAACGCGCCGCGCCTCGGCCGCATGGGGGTAGGCTTCGAGATATTCTTGATAGGCTTCGATCGTGTCGCGCTCGAGCGCGGCGGCGTAGGCTTCTCTGGCGCCGAGCGATCTCAGCGGGCGCGCGGCTAAAGCCCTGGTCGCCGCGATCACCGGCGGCGGCGGCGTATCGGCGGCGCGTTCGAAAATATAGACGGGCGCGGCGAGATTGGCGGCGCTCCAAGGTACGACCGCGCCTTGCGTGTCCTGGTTCACCTGAAGCCGCACTTGCGCGAAAATATCTTCGAGAGGCACGCCGCCTTGGCGCAAAGCGCCGGCAAGATCCTTGCCATAGACGCCGTACGGTCCCGATTCATCCGGCGCAAGCGTACCGGGCGCAGCGTTGTAGGCAATGAGCTCGCCTTTCTCGGCGTCGACCAAAGCGAGGCCCGGCGCCAGCGGCGTCTCCGCGGCGTAGTTGTTGGCGCGCGCGCCGTCGACGACGACGATATGCGAGCGGCCGGAGATGGCGGCGAGCGCATGCGTGAAATCGCCGAGCTTCACCGCTTCGATCGGAACGTCGACGTCCCGCGCGATCCGCGCGTCGACAGGCACGAAATAATTATCGCCGGCATATTGCAGCGCTCGGCCCGACAAATAGACAAAGTCGATTCCGTCGGGGCCGGCCGCATTGGCTTTGTCGATAAAGTCCCGGAACGCCTGGCGCAGCGATTTCTCGTCGAGGTCGCGCGCGCCGACCACGTCGAAGCCCGCCGCCTGCAATGTCTGCGCGACCAGCCCGGCGTCGTTCGCCGTCGTCGCCAATGGATTGTCGGGATAGGCTGCCTCGCCGATCACCAGCGCGATGCGTGGATTGGGCGGCTGCTGCGCGAACGCCGCGCCGTTGATCGCCATCGCCAACGCGGCGCCCCAGAGCATGCGGAAGGCTTTTCGTTCGAACGTCATGTTGTCCTTAGCGATGGAGGAGAATTCAGGCAGGCGGGCGCAATCTGCGGCGCCACGGCTTGTTTGACAAGCAATGCCTCGAATGAGGCGGCGCCCGCGAAAGCGGGCGATCTGGGCGAAAGGCGGATGTCGCCTCCCTGGGCGCGACGATGGGTGCTCGCGAGTTGGCGCATTTTGCCCGACATACTGGAAAAACCGGTCGGCGCCGGACATTCCTCCGATGAGGGAGCCGCGGCCGTCGACGAATTGGATCAACCGGCCGCGATGAGATCAACCGTCGCCGCCTTAAGCCGTCAACCTTGCTCGCGCCGAGGGCGCTCCGCGCGGGGCCTCCTTTCCATACGGTCGGCAAGCAGGTCGTAGTCAATCGCTAGACGCTCCAGCATTTCCCGCAAATTGGAATTGGCCGTTTCGGCGGCCAAGGCGCGCATATGCGCTGCGCGGCGCCGATAGTGCGCCGGATCGCCGCTATGATCAAAAGCATCATCCATGAGGAGCGCGCCGCTTCGCCCCGGCCTGTCCGACAACGTACATGAGATGCGTTCGTTTCCGCTGACTTGGCGGGCGCGTTCACAAATCTGCGCCGCATTGGCTTTCGTCTCGGTTTCGCCGTAAAGAAAATGGGAAAGGGGATCGGCCGCAGGGAGCGAGGGTTGGGAAATGCCCGACCGAAAGGAAGACGATCGCGACAAAAGGCGAGCGCTGGATCGAGCTGCGCTCTATCTCCGATATTCGGAATATTGCGTGATGCTCGCGGCGCGCGCGTCCGAGCCGGAGGATAACAGTCGGCTGCTGGAAATGGCGAGAGCTTGGGAGGCGCTGGGCAAGGAGCTGATCGAGGGCGCGCCGAAATCTTACAATTAGCGCTTTTTCTGCGGCGCAGGCGGCGCTCGTGCGACGTACTTTTGTGAAGCCGCTATGCTGGATCGGCAAGGGCGACTCGCTTCCGCCCGACAGGCCGCCGACGCTTCCGCTCGCGGCGACCCGCCGCGCCGTTCATTCACGCCGAGTTCATGTCTCCAGCGCCAATATCCCCTGATTGGGGGGAGCTAGAGGAGTGCAACTCGATGGCTAGAATTTCGCTTCGCCTATCGGCGCTTGCCGCCGTTGCGGGCGCGGGCGCGTTTCTCTTCGCGACCGCATCCGAGGCGGCGATACCGATGGCGCCGCTAACGACCGGCGCCGATATCGTCCATGTCGCGCAGGGC
>DATGLU010000516.1:0-2120 GCA_035294045.1 Roseiarcus sp.
GCAGGGCGTGCTTGGGCCGTGGACCGCGGCGCATGGCTTGAAAATCATTTTCGCTTTTCCCGGCATAGCGATCGCGACCGCCTTCGTCACTTTTCCGTTCGTCGCGCGCGAGCTCATTCCGGTCATGCAGCAGCAGGGATCGGCGGAAGAGGAAGCCGCGCTCACCCTGGGCGCGAGCGGGCTGCGCGCCTTCGTCACGGTCACGCTGCCCAACATCAAATGGGCGCTGCTCTATGGCGTGCTGCTCTGCAATGCGCGCGCTATGGGCGAATTCGGCGCGGTCTCGGTTGTCTCGGGCCATATACGCGGCCTCACCAACACGATCCCGCTGCAAGTGGAGATTCTCTACAATGAGTACAATATCGCCGCCGCCTTCGCGCTCGCTTCGCTTCTCGCCGGCTTGGCGCTGGTCACTCTCGCAATCAAGTCGATCCTCGAGCGGCGTCATGCCGGCGATCTTGCCGCGCGCGGACGATAGGAGCCGCCGCCAGGAGAATCGCGCGCCGGTTCGGCCCAGCCGCGCCGCGGCGCAGGAAATCTCGCTTCTCGGCGTCCGCAAGGCGTTCGGCGGCGAGGCGGTCCTGCGGAACATCAGCTTGACCATTGCGGCCGGCGAATTGGTCGCCTTGCTCGGGCCTTCAGGCTCGGGCAAGACGACCCTGTTGAGAATCATTGCCGGATTGGAGAGCGCCGAGGGCCTGGTGCGGTTCGGCAGTGAGGACGCCTCGCGCCTGAGCGTACAGGAGCGCCGCGTCGGCTTCGTCTTTCAGTCCTATGCGCTCTTTCGCCATATGACCGTGTCCGACAATGTCGCCTATGGCCTGACGGTCAGGCCGCGCCGCGCCCGCCCGTCGCGGCGCGATATCGCCGAGCGCGTGCGGCGATTGCTGGACCTCGTGCAATTGAGCGATCTCGGCCGTCGCTATCCCGCCCAATTGTCGGGCGGCCAGCGCCAGCGCGTCGCGCTGGCGCGCGCCTTGGCGATCGAACCGAAGGTCCTGTTGCTTGACGAGCCGTTCGGCGCGCTCGATGCGAAGGTGCGCAAGGAGCTGCGGCAATGGCTCCGCGATATCCATGACCGGACCGGCTTGACGACCATCTTCGTCACCCATGACCAGGCGGAGGCGATGGAGCTCGCCGACCGCGTCGCCATCTTGAACCGCGGCGCGATCGAACAGATCGGCCCGCCGCGCGAGCTTGCTGAAGCGCCGGCGACGCCGTTCGTGAAATCGTTTCTGAGTTGATCGATTTGCGCCCGCTTCGGTTCGCGCGGGGCGCCGTCTGTCATGAGCCGTTTGCGCTGGGCGCGACGCAGGAATAGCCAAGCAGCGAGGAATCGGCGCCCCAAACCGGCTCCGCTTTGTCCGGCGCGCAATCGTTAGCGTTGCGAATGATCCGTTCGCCCGAAGGAGCGGGATGGAGCGCCTGGCCGTCCATCGCGGAATATCGGCTGTCCAAAGATGGAGCGCCGTTTCTGACGCTCGGTCCGCCTTGCGCAGAGGCCGCCGCGGTGGCGAATACGAGCGTGAAAAAAATCAGACCTGCACGTTCCATGTTCTTTTCTTTATGCGCGCTTCGCTCCGAGATGCCGGGCGCAGCGGCGTACCTTGCTTGCATCGAGCGTCGCGCCGCAGGTTCGTACGTCTCACGGCTCGACGAGAAGGAGTGAGGGGCAGGGCAGGCGGTTTCAATTAATATTTTTTTTAGCCTTCGCTCGCCGGCGATCGGACGCCGCAATTTCGATCGCGATTTGCCGGTTCGGCGGAGCTCGGCGAGCATCAGGCGCGGCGAATTCGGGCGTCGCGGAGCAAACCATTCGGACGCGCGCGGCGGACTTCGCGAGCCTGCCGCTGGATCGCCGAATACGCTCGCGTAATCACCGACGTGGCGGCGCAATCTGGTGGGCCGGTCTACGGACTATGCTATGGTTGGCGGCGCACCCCCGCCGCGGCTTTCCACGAAGGGCAGTCCAGGTGAATGAGAATTCTCAAATAAGGGACCAGGCGTCAGGCTTTCACTCGGACGACGCGCTCCCGATCCTTTCCGGGGTTCCGGGCCTCGATTCCATCCTTTGCGGCGGCCTCCCCTCCAATCGCGTTCACCTTGTCGAGGGCGCGCCG
>DATGLU010000517.1:0-3651 GCA_035294045.1 Roseiarcus sp.
CGATCAGCAGCAGCTTGCCGAGCAGGCCCTGGTCGCCCTCCTCAAAGCCGCCGACGATCTCGCGGACGACTTCCAGCGCCATCAGCGAGCCGACGAGGCCGGCCAGCGCCCCGAGCACGCCGCTCTCGGCGCAGGCGGGCACCGTGCCCGGCGGCGGAGGCTCGGGAAAGAGGCAGCGATAGGTCGGATTGAGCGCGCCGTCCTCGTCGCGGGCATAGGGCTTCAGAACGGTCAGCGAGCCGTCATATTCGCCGATCGCGGCGGTCACCAACGGTCGGCGCTCGTAGAAGCAGGCGTCCGAGACGATGTAGCGGGTGGCGAAATTGTCCGATCCGTCGGCGACGACATCGTAAGGCGCGACAAGCGCCCGCGCATTGGTCTCGTCGAGCCGCTCGGCGATCGCCTCCACCTCGACATGCGGGTTAATGCGGCGCAGCGCCTCGGCCGCGCTGTCGACCTTCGGCCGGCCGATATCGCTCGTTCCGTGCAAGACCTGGCGCTGCAAATTGGAGAGCGAGACGACGTCGTCGTCGACCACGCCGATCTTGCCGATGCCGGCGGCGGCGAGATATTGCAGCAGCGGCGAGCCGAGCCCGCCGGCGCCGATCGCCAGGACCCGCGCCGCCTTCAGCTTGTTTTGCCCGGGACCGCCGACGCCGCGCAGCACGATATGGCGCGCGTAGCGCTCGATCTCCTCGCTTGAAAGCGTCATCCTGGCGGCCATTTAATCGCCATCAGCCGGGCATGCAATCCGGCCGCCGGAGCCCTGAAAGGAAAAGCCCTATGTCGCCTGCAGACCCGATCGTCATCGTCGGCGCGGCGCGCACGCCGATGGGCGGCTTCCAGGGCGATCTGAAGGATGTCGCCGCCCCGGCGCTCGGCGCGGCCGCGATCGAGGCGGCGGTCGCGCGGGCCGGGCTCAAGCCGGAGTCGGTCGAGGAGGTCCTGTTCGGCTGCGTCCTGCCGGCCGGCCAGGGCCAGGCGCCGGCCCGTCAAGCCGCCGTCGCCGCCGGCCTGCCGATGGCCGCCGGCTGCACAACGGTCAACAAGATGTGCGGCTCCGGCATGAAGGCGGCGATGCTGGCGCATGACCTGATCCTGGCCGGCGCGGCCGAGACGATCGTCGCCGGCGGCATGGAGAGCATGAGCAACGCGCCCTACCTGCTCGACCGCGCACGCGGCGGCTACCGCATGGGCCACGGCAAAGTGCTCGATCATATGTTCCTCGACGGGCTCGAAGACGCCTACGACAAGGGCCGACTGATGGGGACATTCGCAGAGGATTGCGCCGAAGCGTACCAGTTCACGCGCGCCGCGCAGGACGAATTCGCCATCGCCTCGCTGCAGCGCGCCCAGCGCGCGATGCGCGACGGGTCGTTCAGCGACGAGATCGTTCCGGTGACGGTGAAAGGTGGAAAAACCGAGCGCGTCGTCGTCGAGGACGAGCAGCCGCCCAAGGCCAAGCTCGACAAAATCCCGCAGCTCCAGCCGGCGTTCCGCAAGGACGGCACGGTGACCGCCGCCAATTCGAGCTCGATTTCCGACGGCGCGGCTGCGCTTGTCCTGATGCGCCGCAGCGAGGCGGAAAAGCGCGGGCTGAAGCCGCTCGCCGCCATCAAGGCGCACGCCTCGCATGCCGACCTGCCCAACCTTTTCCCGACCGCGCCGATCGGCGCGATCAAGAAGCTCTACGAGAAAGCCGGCTGGAGCGACGCGGATGTCGATCTCTACGAGATCAACGAAGCGTTCGCCGTGGTGACGATGGCGGCGATGCGCGACCTGCGCCTGGCGCGCGACAAGGTCAACGTCAATGGCGGCGCCTGCGCGCTTGGCCATCCGATCGGCGCCTCCGGCGCGCGCATCGTCGTGACGCTGCTCGCGGCCCTGAAAGCGCGCGGCTTGAAGCGCGGCGTCGCCGCTCTGTGCATCGGCGGCGGCGAAGCGACGGCAATGGCCATCGAGCGGCTGCAATGAGGAGGTAGGTACTATCCTCCCCCGCAAAAGCGGGGGAGGGGGACCGCGCGTCAGCGCGGTGGAGGGGGCTCCGGCGTTTCAGGAATTCATCCTGAACCTCAGCAGCCCCCTCCACCATGCTTCGCATGGTCCCCCTCCCCCGTTCCGCTTCGCTGCACGGGGGAGGGTTAAACCCGCACCGCCTCTTGCGGGAACGAGAGCTGCTCGCGGGCCCGCCATTCATGGGTGACATAGTTCAGGATCACCGAGCGGCGCAGGCCTTGGATCGGCCGCTTTTCGAAGCCGTGCCAGGTGTTGTCGGCCGGCACGAAGATCATCGCGCCGCCGCGCTTGAATGGCGAGCGGCCGTAATGGCGCTCCTTGCTCCAATAGATGTCGGTGCCGAGCGCGTCGTGACCCGGCCCTTGCGACAAATAGATCAGGCAGGTGAACTTCTTGACGCCAAGGTCGGTATGCGGCTCGAGCCAGAACCCGTCGACATCCTGGGCGTATTCGAGGCGCAGGAACGTATCGTCGAGCGGCGCGCCGAACGCGTCATGGATCAAGCGGACGATTTGCCGCGATTGCAGCGCCTCCGCGACGGAACGCATCGCGGGGAAACGCGCCATCGCCGCCGCGTCGAAATAGCTGCGCTGATCGTTGTGCAATTCGCGCTTGCCCGAAACGCCGTCGAGGCGCGGCGCGGCGAAAGGAAGGTCGGCGAGCGCGTCGAGAATATCGGCGGGGAAGACATTCTCGATGAGATAATGGCGATAGGGCTCGTCGAATGTCCGGCGCGCCGCGATCGAGGCGGCGAAAGCGTCGGCGACGCGCTGCGCGTCCGCGCTCAAGGAATCGGAAGGCGCGGCGCGCGGCGCGGATAGTGCGGACATTGAAGCTCACCCGTGACGTTACGTTGCGCGGCAATCTAGTGGGCCGGGGCGCAATGAGCAAGTACGCCGGGAAATCAGCAGATTAGAACGAATCTGGGCTGGTTTTTCCGCACTTGGCGCGATTATCTCGGACGCGACGTAGCCGCGCGATTGTCGTACCTCGACGCTTTTCCTCCCCCGTGAAGCGAAGCGGAACGGGGGAGGGGACCATGCGAAGCATGGTGGAGGGGCCGCGGCGTTTGAGGATAATCTCCCGGCCCCGAAGCCCCCTCCACCGCGCTGACGCGCGGTCCCCCTCCCCCGTCTTCGACGGGGGAGGATTGTCACTCCATGCCGAGCGCGGCGAGATAGAGATCGAGAATCTCCTGCTCCTCGCGTCTCTTATCCCTGTCCTGGCGCCGCATCGAGACGATTTTGCGCAGGATTTTTACATCGAATCCATTGCCCTTGGCCTCGGCGTAAACGTCCTTGATGTCGTCCGTCAGAGCCTTCTTCTCTTCTTCGAGTTTCTCGACGCGCTCGATGAAGGAGCGCAGATGCCCGGCATTGACGACGTCGCTTTTCATTGCTCGTGCCCGATGGTGTTTTCTTATGCGATGCGGCGCGCAGGCATGGCCCCGCTCGCCTTCTCCGTCAAGCGCGGCGGGGCGTTCATCCCCGCTGTTCTTTGCGGCGGCAGGCCTTGCCGGCGGCGCGGCTGCCGAAATCGATCCGCTCATGGACATTCGGGAGGGCGAGAATCGGCCCGATCATCCGGGCGAGCCGAGCCGCCCAGGCTGCGGCGTCCGGCTCGGTCGCGATCAGG
>DATGLU010000518.1:0-2538 GCA_035294045.1 Roseiarcus sp.
TTCGGGCGCTTCGTCCCTTTCGAGCCAGCAAATACCGAACCGCGCGATCGTCCTCGCCGTCTCAACGCGCGTCGTCGCGGCGATCACGGGCGCGACTTCGTTCAATGTCGATGCGGCCACCGCTTCCGGCGGCGGCGCCGGCGGAAGCTCCGGCCAGTTCGGCTCGTCTCTCGGCGTCTCGGCCGGCTCGACCAATATCGGCGTGATCGGCCCGACGGCGTGGTACGCCGCATCCGCCGTGAAGCTGACCGCCAATGGCGGCAATTTCACCGGCGGCGAGGTGCGCATCGCGATTCTATATCTGCTCTGCGGCGCGCCGGCGGCCTAAGCGCCGCTCCTTCATCTTCCGTCCCAGCATTCGAAGGAGCGCCTATGGCCGCGCCTCTCCTTGCGCCTTTGCTCGCCTTCTTGCTCAGCGCCGGCGGCGGCGCCATCTGGCCTTGGGCCGCCGCCGCCGTCAAAGGCGAGGCGGTCGCCGCAGGGATCTACGCCGATCTGCCCGCGCTCTGCGCGGCGACCGATCCGTTGATCGATGCGATCGAGGATCGCCATCCGAATTCGCGGAGCTTGGCGCGCCTGGCGCGAGTCGCCGATGCGGTCTGCGCCGCCGCGCAGAGGCGCAATGATCCGCTCGATCAGGCTAAGCTCGTGATCGAAGCGATCGAGGCTTTCTCGAAGGCCAAAAGGATGGTTAGCGCCGCTTCACCCCCGAGCGACGCTCCCGCGGCGCCGCGCTTGCGCGGCCGATCCTTCTAGCCGCGGGCGTCGCGGCGCATCAACCGCCGACGCAGGCCCCATCCCGTACCCTCCCCCGCTTCGCGGGCGAGGGGCCATGAGCGCTGAGCACACAATCCGACAGCCGCGCCTGGCGCGGGCCGATGATCCTCCGCGCCGGCTGTCCCCTCTCCCGCGCGCAAGCGCGGGGAGGGTACGGGAGGGGGCCTGCGGTCGTCAAAAATCTCGAAGAGGAACATATGATCGCAGTTGCTCTCTCTACGGCGCTGATCGCGGCGGCGCGCGGCCTCCATCGCCGTGGCGAGGCTTAAAGGCGATGGCCGCCTCGAATCGCTTGCCGTGCTTTCTCGCGACGATGAAATGGGAAGGCGGCGACAGGCTCTCGCTCGATCCGCGCGATCCCGGCAATTGGACCGGCGGCCGACGGGGCGTCGGCGCGCTGAAAGGGACGAAATGGGGCGTCGCTGCGGCGACGCATCCCAGCCTCGACATCGCCGCGCTCTCCGCCGATCAGGCGCTGGCGATTTTCCTGGTCAACTACTGGGGCCCGGTCGGCGGCGACGACCTGCCGGCGGGACTGGATCATTGCGTCAGCGATGATGCGTACAATGCCGGGCCGAGCGCGGCGCTGCGCCGGCTGAGAAAGGCCGAGGTGAGCGGAGCGTATCTTTCCGTCGCGCAACGCATCCGCCGCCATTCCCAAGCGCGGCTCGCCTTTCTCGAGAGCCTGAAAGGCTGGCGCGTCTTCGGACGCGGCTGGGCGCGGCGGGTCGCGGGCGTCGAGGCCGAGAGTCTCAAGATGGCGCTTGCCGCGCCGCGGGCGTCCGCGCCCTTGAACGCCGCGAAACCGGCGGGCGGCGAAAAGTTTGTCACGCCCGCCGACATCCCGCCCCCCGGCCGGCAAGCCTCGACGATCGAGACGATCATCGCCGCGCATGACGAAGCCGACCAAGCCTGCTGCGATGCGCGCCGCCGCGTCGCCGTGATTGCAGCGGGGTCGATCGGCGCGACGCTTTGCAGCGGCGCGCTCGCGCCGGCCTCGCTCATCGGCGTCGGCGTCGCACTCGCCGCGTTGCTCGCCGGGCAGCTCTGGACGTGGCGGGCGCATGGCGCGCGGCGCGACGCCTTGAGCCAGCTCATCGAGGAGATCGGCGCGCGCGACGCCGATCGCGAATCATAACGCAAAAGGAGAATGAAAATGCCCTCTGATCTGGCGCGCCATCTTGTGATGGGATTGATCGGCGCGGCGATTCCCGCCGCTTTGCATTTCGCCGCCGGCTTCGATTGGTCCGCGCTCGGTCCCTACGCTATTTTCGCGCAGGGCGCCGTGCAAGTCGCAACCGAGATTTGGAATCAGATTTCGCCGAAGACCTAAGCAAAGCGCCGCGCTGAAAGGCGCGGCGCTGAGATCGTCCTTCTTCAGTAGCCCTCTTCCTCAAAAAAAGGTCCGTTCTATGACGCGATCGCTTTCGCGGGCGACGGCGTTCGCCGCTTTCGTACTTTCCATCGTTCTCGCCGGGTGCGACCCCACGACGCTGGACGCCAAAATCGCCGCCGACGCCTCGGCTTCGCTGCCGGCGATCTGCGCGCTCGGCGCCTCGGCCGACGCCGCGTTTTCAGCCATCGCCGCCGCCGGCAAGCTGAGCGCGACGGCGGTCGGCGACGAGGCGGCGGCCTATGCCGGCCTGAAATCGCTCTGCGCCAATCCGCCGCAAAATCTGGCCGGCGCCATTGTCGAAGCCGGATCGATCTACGTCGTCGTCGCCAATTCGCTCAGCGCGGCGGAGGGCGCCGCCGCGCCGC
>DATGLU010000519.1:0-4415 GCA_035294045.1 Roseiarcus sp.
TATGTCGAGAAGCCTTTCGCGATTGGCGAATTGCTGGCGCGGCTCCGCGCCGCTTTGCGCCGCCACGCCGGCAATCCGACGGCGACGAAGAAAATCGAAGTCGACGACCTGGTCGTCGATTTGGAGAAGCGGCGCGTCGTCAAGAACGGCGCGTCGATCAAGCTGACGCCGCGCGAATACGAGGTGCTCAGCGTGCTCGCGCGACACGCCGGCTGCGTGGTGACCCATGGGCAAATCCTGACCGCCGTCTGGGGTCCGGCGCATAAGGAGGATACGCAATATCTCCGGGTCTTTATCGGGCAGTTGCGCTCGAAAATAGAGAACGATCCCAACGCGCCGACGGTCATCAAGACCGAATCGGGGATCGGTTATCGCTTCGGCGAATAGGCCTATGGAATAAACCATCGACTTCGTCTCGGAACTTGTCGCCGGCTTTCCGAATCTCCAAATATAGTCAACCCGCGAGAATGCATTGCGTATATTGTTGATCGAGGACGATCCGATGATTGGGCGCGGCCTGCGCCGCAGCCTCGGACGCGAGGGCGTGTCGGTCGATTGGGTTCGCGACGGCGCGGAGGGCGCCGAAGCCGCCGCCTTAGGCGAGCACGATATGGTCCTCCTCGATTTGGGCCTGCCTGGGATCGACGGGCTTGACGTGCTGCGGCGCATGCGCGCGGCGGGCGTTCGCGCCCCGGTCGTCATCGTAACGGCGCGAGACGAGATCGACGATCGGGTTCGCGGCCTCGATCTCGGCGCGGATGATTATGTTGTGAAGCCGTTCGCGACTGAGGAGCTTCTCGCGCGCATTCGCGCCGTGTCGCGGCGGCGCAGCGGCGCGGCCGAATCGCTCCTCCATGCCGGCGATCTTTGCCTCAATCTCGCCGAGCACACGCTCAGCCGCGGCGAGGAGGACGTTGTCTTGCCGCCCCGGGAGTTTGCGCTGATGCGCGCGCTCATGGAGCGGCCCGGGGCGATCCTGTCGCGCGCTCAACTCGAAGATCGTCTTTATGGATGGGGCGAGGAGGTCGAAAGCAACGCCGTCGACGTGCTGATCCATTCGGTGAGGAAGAAGTTCGGGAAAGACGCCATCCGCAACATCAGAGGCGCCGGCTGGGTTGTGTCGAGGAATGGATCGTGAGCTCTCTCAGGCGAGCGGTTCTTATCTGGACGACGGTTCTGCTTGCGGCGATCGGCGCCGTCGCTTTTGCCGTTTCCTACAAAATTGGACGCCAGCAGGCCTCGGAATTTCTCGACGGGCAATTGCGCCAGATCGCCCTCAATGCCGGCGGCTCGGTCGGCGAAGCCTTCACGCCTTCTGTCGACCAGGACGAAGAAGACCGCCTGGTCGTTGACGTCTGGAGCGTTCCGGACGGCCGACTGGTCACCTCGTTTGGCGGTTTGCTGCCGCAGCTTGCACGGCCGGGGCTCGGAACGATCCAGGCGGGCGGCGAATCGTGGCGCGTGTTTCTGGCGCGCGACCCGCGACGGATCGTCCAGGTCGGCCAGAAAATGGTGGTGCGCGACGAAATCGCCGCGACGGCGGGGCTTGAGGCCGGTCTGCCGATCCTGATCGCCATTCCGCTCGGCTGGTTGGTGCTCAGCTTCGCGCTAGGCCGCGTCTTGCGGCCATTGACCGTCCTCGCCAAGGCGATCGCGGCGCGAAAGGCCGATTCGACGGAGCCGATACCTCTGGACCACGCGCCGAGCGAATTGCGGCCAGTGCTAATTGCGATGAATGACTTGACCACTCGTTTGGGAAGGATGGTGCTTCGCCAACGGCGCTTCGTTTCCGATGCCGCGCATGAACTGCGAACGCCGCTCACGGCCTTGCGCATCCAGATCGACAATCTCGCGGCCGAGACCGCCGGGGCCGATCCCGAGACGTTCGAAGAGATGAAGCGCGGATTGGATCGCGCCTCGGCTTTGGTCGGCCAAATGCTCAACCTGGCGCGACTCGACGCGTCCGAGGCCGTGCGTCAGGACGAACGCGTCGATCTGACCGAGCTCGTCAGCGCTTGCGTCGCGGAGAGCCTGCCGCTCGCTGACGCCAAGGGCGTCGATCTCGGCCTCGACGCGCGCCAGACTGGGGCGCTGCTGGCCTCGCGCGAAGACCTGAAGCTCTTGGTCGCAAACCTGCTTCAGAACGCGATCCGCTATACGGGCCCGGAAGGCGGGGTCGACGTACGCGTCCTTGTGGAGAAAGGGCTGGCGACGATCGAGATCCTCGACACGGGTCCGGGTATTCCGGAGGCGGAATTGCCTCGCGTCTTCGAACGGTTCTATCGCGCGGCGCCCTCGGACGTGGAGGGCTCCGGCCTGGGGCTGGCGATCGCTCAGAGCGTCGCCCGCAAATATGGGTTCGAATTGACGCTCGCCAACCGGTCCGATCGTTCCGGCCTCTGCGCACGGGCGCGCATTTCCACGGCGCGGCTCGACTTGCTCACTCTGCCATAAGAATCGGCTGCTAACGTCCGAAGACTGCTCAACGGCTATCGCATCGCAACAGCCGGATCTGAGCAAAACCGGTTCGACAATGGAGATACCCATGTTGAAGACAGTTCTTTTGACCAGCGCGATCGCCGTTTCAGGCGGAACAGCAGCCCTGGCCAACTCTCCGCCCATCGCCGATAATTTCCAGCCGTTCATGTGGCGAAGCCCGCAGGTCATCGGACAACCCATGTCGGCGCGTCAATTGGGCATGCTGGATCGGGTGAGCAAGGCGCCAGCCGCCGCGACCACCGCCGCGTACGTCCCTCGATACGCCCCAATGCGGGTTGCGCCGACATCCTATTCCGCTCTCTATGAAGGCCGCGCGGCGTTCACTGCCCCATTCAACTACAATGCCAACAAGCCGGTGGAATGGACGGGCGGAAACGGCGGCCATTCGAGCGTCTATGGCGACAATGTCCCGATGCGGCCGTTTGAGGCGCAGGAGATTCGAACGGGCCGGTAAGTCTGCACAAAGGCTGCGCATGGTCCGAGGGAGAGGCATGCTGATGGACGCGGCGCCGCGCCGCCGCGTCCATGCCGACCCAGATCGGTTGTGGCGAGATCTCTGATCTGAAGATCACATGGCCAGCGCGGTAGCGGCGCAGGTTCCAAAGCGGCGGCGAACTTTCTAGGATGATCCCGTGTTGATTCGTTCGAGCTTTTGAAGGACGATGAAGCGCGGCGATGAAGCGGACGCCCGCGAAGAAAGCCAAGCATCGGATTCGGGCTGGTCAAAAGCGCGGCCTTGATCGGCGCGCGGCGACGGCTGAGGCGCCGGGCGCACGCCGCCAAGTTGCGGCGCTGCCTTTCCGCAAGACCGCTGCTGGGGGCGTCGAGGTCCTGTTGATCACCTCCCGCGAGACCGGCCGGTTCATCATTCCTAAAGGCTGGCCCATGAAACGGCTCAGCGACGCCGACGCCGCCGCGAAGGAGGCCTATGAAGAGGCGGGCGTTGTCGGAAAGGTGAAGCGCAAGCCGATCGGCGCGTATTCCTATTGGAAGCGGCTGGAGCGCTCGTTTGAGCTGCTTAAAGTGGACGTTTATGCGCTCGAGGTTCGCAAGCAGCGCCCCGATTGGCCAGAAAAGGGTTCACGCCGGCTTGGCTGGCTCCGGCCAGAGGACGCGGCGACGCTCGTTGACGAGCCCGGCTTGGTTACCCTGATCGAAAGATTTCGAGACTGAGCCGGGCCGATGCTGGCGCGAAGCAATACATTTGCTGGCCATCAGTCCCAACTCGTGATTTTGCTTGTTTTCTTTATTGGGGCGGGAGTCCTTCCGTGATGAATTGGTTTCAGAGGTTTCTTCCCCGAGAGGAGAAGTTCTTCGATCTTTTCGAAGGTCATGCCCAGACGCTGGTTGCTGGCGCGGAGGCGCTGCGGAAGCTTCTCGAAGGCGGCGCGGACGTGGCGCGCTACTGCCGGATCGTGGTCGAAAAGGAGAACGAGGCCGACCAGATTGCGCGCGACGTGATGCAATCGGTTCGGCGCACCTTCATTACGCCGTTTGACCGCGGCGACATTCAGGCCTTGATCCAGTCCATGGATGACGCCATCGATCAGATGAATAAGACCGTAAAAACAATTACGCTGTTCGAAATCCGCGATTTCGAGCCCCTCATGCGCGAAATGGCGGATCTGGCGGTGGAGGCGGCGCGGCTGACGCTGAAAACCTTGCCGTGTCTACGCGAGATCGCCGCACACGCCGGCGAGATCAACGCCTATGCCGAGGCCGTCGTACAACTCGAGGAGCGGACCGACCAACTCCATGACGAAGGCCTTCGCGACCTATTCCGTCAGCACCGGCGCAACGACCCGATGGGTTTTCTCATCGGCTCGCAAATTTACGAGCACTTGGAAAAGGTGCTCGATCGATTCGAGGACGTCGCCAACCAGGTCAACGCCATTGTGATCGAACATATCTGAGCG
>DATGLU010000520.1:0-4403 GCA_035294045.1 Roseiarcus sp.
TTGAATTGGATAGTTTTGTCGGCCAGAAGCTCGGTCGCAGATTTACCGCCAAGCGCCTCGGGCGCTTTACTAAGAATTCCCTGACGGTCGAGCAGAATGACATGCGCTTGCAACGCCGCCTTTAGCGGCTCGGTGTGAATCCGCATTGCGGCCGGAGCGCAAGAAGCGACATAAGCCGCAAAGCCCGCGATCGAGTAAACGCATTCCTGATCGATTTTATCGTCGCGAAGTTTGGCGAGCGACGCGTTATATTTCGGCTCCACGTCAAGAAGGAATCTCTCAACGATACGGTCGTCCTTGAGATAGGCATTCGTGCTGCCGTCTTCGATGCGGCACACGTCCTCGGAGCGAGGCGGAAAACGCTTCAAATCGGATTTGCGAAAGGCAAAAAGCCTCTTCGTCTTCGGAGAGTAGAAATTCCGAAGATGAACCTGCGAGACATAGTGATCGAGCGGCATGGTCGTAGTCCGAACGATTCGGGTCGAATTATACAGTCGGGGACAATGGACGACGAGCCGTCGCAATAGCCGGCGCGTTCTGGCAAACTCAGGCGGCTGATTTGCTGCGAGACGAGGACGATCCGCCCGCCATGACGCGCAACGTTCAATTGGACCTTTTCGGCGAGAGCCAGCCGGAGCTTCCCGGCGTCGAGGGGACGGCCGCGACGTATCGCGCCGATCCGGACGAGGTGCGCGCCGAACTGTTGCGCGTACTCGCGAAAGTTCGCGCGGCGCAGAGTTTTCCGTGGGACGCGCGCCGCACGCTCTATTGGCGCACGGTCTTTCCGCAGATGACGAACTGGCTGCCGGAAGACGAGGCCGCGCAGTTGCGCTTCGAATTCGAAACGGAAATCCGGCGGCTGGAAGCGGCGTGAGGAGCGGACGGCGTTGCGGTTTGGCCTGAAAGAGCCGCGCGCACGGCAAAGCTCTGCACGACAAAGCTCTTCCTGGAAATCAGAAATTATGATATGGTTTTCGGACACGCCATTGTGCCGCGCAAGCCGCCTTTGACGCCGAAACGGGCCGGCCGGAAGGCTGTCAAGGACTCGAAGCGCCGCCTTCGGCGGCTGCCCGCGACATTCGAAGATGTGACCGCAAAGGGACGAAAAATGCGTTTCCAAATTTTTTTTGGTCTAACCCTTTGAAATCGCCCAAAACGGCCAAAGAAAAATTTGGAAAAGCTTGGAGCGGCGTGTTGCGACGCCATTGATAATAGAGGAACTTTTGGTACGGAAAATTTGACGCGCGGGTTATTTTCGCGCCGTCCAAGGATTTCCAAATTTCGGCCGCCGCACGTCCGTCGACTTCGCCGGGTTTGGCGAGCCCCTGAAAGCGCGTCGGCCGCGTCGACCCCTCAGGCGAAGAACTGGAACCGCTTCGCCGCCGCGTTCGCTTCGCGCAGGTCCGCCCCGGTGATCACGCCGAGATGCAGGGCGCGCGCGGCGCGCAAAGCGGCCAGCAAGGCTGGCGGGCCGGCCGGGTCCTGCAGCGGGCCGTCGCCGCTCTCCGCCAGCAAGCGGTCGAGCGCGGCGCGCGCCTCGGGATCGTCGCTCTGCGCCGCCGCGAGCGCGAGCGCCAAAGCGGCGCGGTTGGCGACGCCGACCCGGGCGAGGCGATAGAGATTCAAGAAGCGCTTGACGCCGCGCGGCGTCGCGGCCGCGAGCGGCGCGATCGCGGTCAGCACCGCGGCCTCGGCCGAGCTGATCGGCTCGCTGAGCGCCGATTGACCGGGCTCGATGGGCGGCTGCGCCTGCGCCGCGTTGCCGGCGAGCAAGCGCGCCGCCAATCGCTCGCCGCCGATCTCGCCGGCGCTTCCGACATTGAAGACGATCTGGAACAGCTTTTCGAGACGGGCGCGCCACGCCGCCTCGTCGCCGAACGCCGGACGGAGCGAGGCGGGATTGAAGGCGCAGAGCGCGACGAAGGAGCGACCGAGCAGCGAATGGACCGTCTCGATGAGGCCGAGCGCTTCGCCCGGCGGCAGCCCGTCGAGGTTGTCGATCGCGAAAACGACGCGGCCGGGCGTCGCGATCTGCGGCGCCGGCGCGACGCTGACCGGCGGCGGCCCGGCCTCGGGCTGGCCGGCGACCATCTTGTCGAGGGCGCTCAAGAAGGCGCGGGCGGCGGCTTGCGGCGCCGAGCCGGGCTCCAAGAAGAGCGGCGTCGGCCCGGCGGCCGGCGCAGCCGCGCCGCGCGAGCGGGCGCGCTTCTCGGCCGCCTCGGCATGGCGCGCCGCCGCCTCCGCTTCGGCGGTCAGCGCCGCGACCCGCCGGTTGACCCGAGCCAGGGCGGCGTCGAGGTCGCGGCCGCGTTCGCGTAGGTCGAAATTCAGCAGCCTGACGCCGCGCAGCAGGCTGCCGGTGAAGAGGAAGGCGCGCCAAAGGTTGAGCGCGAGCGCGAGCGCGCCGAGAATGCAAAGCGCCGCGACGACGTAGTCGATCCCGCTTGCATGCGTCGTAAGCCAATTGCCGACAGCGGCGCCCGGCGCGCCGAGGCCGGCGAACCAGGTCGCGACGGCCGGGCTATGCAATTGCGACACGCCGAAAGCCAGCGCGAAAAGGACGATCGCCGACAGGAGCAGCCGCGCCTGGCTGCGATAAGCCCAGAGCGCGCGCAGCGCGACGGTAGCGCGCGAGCCGCCGCCGGCGCCGGCGAGATCGCGAACGAAATCCTTGAAGCTGACGATCGGATCGCCATTGACCAGTTCGAAGCGACGCAGCCGCGCTTCGATCCGGCCGCGGCTGGCGCGCGCATAGGCGTCGACCCGCGAGCCGGGCGTCTCGAACAGGACGACCTCGTTCAGCCGCGCCCGCCGCGCCTCGGTCTCATCGCGCGCCTGGCGCTCGGCTTCGAGGCGCCGGCGCGCCTCGTCGTGCCGCTCTAGCGCCTTGCTCGCGGCGACATGCGGGTCCGCGCCGGCATGGGCGGCTTCGTCGGCGAGCGCCGCATATCGCCCATCCTCGTCTGGCCGGGCGAGCGCGGCATAGGTCGCCGCGGCGATCGCCGCGGCGGGATCGTGGCGGATCGCCGCCGCGTCGATCGGAACCGAGACGATCTCGCTGAGGAACGGTCCGCTGGCGTTGCGCGCCGCGGCGCTCAGCGCGGCAACGCCGGCGAGGACGCGGTCGAGCGCGAAGCTCTTGCCGGCGCCCGATTGTCCGACAATCGCGATCGCCATCGGCGTCTGCGCCTCGCGATGGGCGATCACCTCGACGATCGGCTGGATCGCCGCGCCGAGGCCAAGAAGATCGGGTCCCTGCCGCCCGTCGGCGAGGAAAGGCGCGGCGCGATCGGCAAAAGGCGGGACGGCGTCGCCGAGCGGTTGAGCCGGCTTGGGGTCGGGCAGGGGCGCGTTCAACACCTTCCTCCGTGAAGATTGCAACGGCGCGGCGGCGCGGGCGGGCGTTCCGACATCGGCGCATTATGAACGCCGGCGGGCCTGGCGCAAAGCCGCCGCGGGACGGCGCGCCGAATGATTTCAGCCGAGCGGCTTTTCTATGACCGGAGGATAGACGAAAGGTCGCGCGGCCTGGCCGCGAAGTTCAGTTCTTGGAAGCGTGGCGGCGGCCATGCAGCACGGTCAGGCGCCGCCCCTGCGCGCCGACCGCATGCTTCGGCAGTTTTTCGGCAATGCCATAGAGGCGCTCGCGCCGGTCGAGCTCGCTGAGCACGGTCTCCGGCGTGATCCCGCATTCGGCCCAGACCACCGCGAGATGATAGAGCAGTCGGCGCTTTCCAGGACCACGGCGTCGCGGTTCATCTGCACCGCGTCGAGGCCGACCTCGATCGCCTCCTCGGCCAGCTTCTTGGCCATTTTCTGTACGCCGTCGCGAAACAGCTTCGACGTGCGCGACAGCGCGGGGTCGCGCTCACGCGCGGCCAGCACGGACGAGAACAGGCGCTCCAGCGAATCGCTCATGGGAGCAAGATACTCTGCGCAAATTGTAAATCATTCGGAAAACGCGCCGAGGGGCGTTTGCGTCCGTCAGGCGGCGAGGCTCTCGAACAGGCCGCGTCCGTCCGTGCCGCCGACCAACGGCTCGATCAGGTTCTCGGGGTGAGGCATCAAGCCGAGTATGTTGAACTCGCCGCCATAAATTCCGGCAATGGCGTTGGTCGAGCCGTTCGGATTGGCCTCGCCGCCGACCCGGCCGGTCGCGTCGCAATAGCGGAACGCGACTCGTCCTTCGCCTTCGAGCCGCTCGATCGTTTCTTTGTCGGCCTCGAAATTGCCCTCGCCATGGGCGATGGCGAATTTTAGCACCTGGCCCGGCGCATAGGCGCGGGCAAACGGGGTTTGGACGTTCTCGACGCGCAGATGCTGCATCTTGCAGACGAAGCGCATCTCGGCATTGCGCATCAGAACGCCCGGAAGCAGTCCCGCCTCGCAGAGGATCTGAAAGC
>DATGLU010000521.1:0-3178 GCA_035294045.1 Roseiarcus sp.
CTCGACCATGAAGGTTGAGCGGCCGCGGGCGAGATCGTCGGCGGCGCCGACGCGGGAGAACAGCCGGTCGACGATCCCGATATGAGCGCGCCGCGCTGGAACAAAGGCGCCGGCTTGCGCCAGCAGCGCGATCAACGCGGCTTGTCGCAAATAGGTCGATTTGCCGGCCATGTTCGGGCCGGTGACGAGCGCGATGCGGCCGGCCCCGTCCTCGCCGGAGAGATCGCAATCATTGGCGACGAAAGGCTCGCCCTTGGCGCCGAGAGCCGCCTCGACCACCGGATGGCGGCCCGCTTCGATGACGAAATTGAGCGTGTCGTCGACCAGCGGGCGAACCCAGTCGCGCGTCGCCGCCAGTTCGGCCAGCGCGCACTGCACGTCGATCTCGGCGAGGGCCTCGCCGAGGCCGCGGATCGGCTCGATCTCGGCCAGCGCCGCTTGGCGCAGCCTCTCGAAAGCCGCGAGCTCCAGCGCCAGCGCGCGATCGGCGGCCGAGGCGATCTTGGCTTCGAGCTCGGCGAGCTCGTTGGTCGAAAAGCGCATCGCGCCGGCCATGGTCTGGCGATGGATGAACGTCGCCGAGAACGGGGCTTTGAGCAGCTTTTCACCTTGCGCCTGCGGCGTTTCGATGAAGAAGCCGAGAAAATTATTGTGCTTGATCCTGATCTGATTGGTTTCGGCGAGCGCGCTGTACTTTCCTTGCAGCTCGGCGATAACGCGCCGGCTCTCGTCGCGAAGGCGCCGCGCTTCGTCGAGCGCGGGCTCGGCGCCCTCGCGCACGAAGCCGCCGTCGCGCTTGTTGAGCGGCAGGTCGTCGGCCAGCGTTGCGGCGAGTGTCCGCTCCAAATCCGGCGCGATGCGGCAAAGCCGCGCCGCCGCCGCGCCGACGATCGCGCTGGCGATCGGCTGCGCGGTGAGGCGGGCGGCGACCGCGCGGGCGATGGCGAGCCCGTCGCGCAAGGCGGCGAGGTCGCGCGGGCCGCCGCGATCGAGGCTGAGGCGCGACATGGCGCGGGCTATATCCGGCGCGGCGCGCAGGGCGCCGCGCAGATCGCCGCGCAGACGCGGCTCGTCGAGGAAGAAGCCGACCGCATCGAGTCTCTTGTTGATCGCGGCTGGGTCGGTCAGCGGCCCGGCCAGCCGCTCGGCGAGGAGGCGCGCGCCGGCCGGCGTCGCGGTCAGGTCGATCGTCGCCAGCAGCGAGCCTTGCCGCTCGCCGCTCAATGTGCGCGTGAGTTCGAGGTTGGCGCGCGTCGACGCGTCGATCTCCATCGCCTCGCCGCGCCGGCGGCGGGTCGGCCGCTCCAGCGCCGGCCGCGCCTCGATCTGGGTGCGGCCGATATAGCCGATGGCGAGCGCCGCCGCGCCGATCTCGGCGCGGGAGAAGGCGCCGAATCCCTCCAGCGTCTCGACGCCGTAGAAGTCGCGCAAAATCCGTTCGGCGCTCTCGAAGCCGCCGGATTCGCGGCCGATCGGCGTGAGGGCGGCGCGCGTCTCGGCGAAGCCGCGCGCCGCCAAATCGTCCAGCGTCGCCTGCGCCGCGACGATTTCGCTCGGATCGAGCCGCGCGATTTCGGCCCCGAGCGAGGCGCCATCCGCTTCGCTGAGCCAGAAGGCGCCGGTCGAGATGTCGATTGAGGCGAGGCCGAAAGAGGCACGATCCTCGCCGGCGCGGACGCGCTGGATCGCCAGCAGACAATTGGCTCTGCCCGGCTCGAGCAAGCGCTCCTCGGTGATCGTGCCGGGCGTGACCAGCCGGACCACGTCGCGCCGCACCACCGCTTTCGGTCCGCGCTTCTTGGCGAGCGCTGGGTCTTCGAGCTGCTCGCAGACCGCGACGCGGTGGCCGCGGGCGATCAGCCTTTGCAGATATTCGTCGGCGCGCTCGATCGGCACGCCGCACATCGGAATATCGGCGCCCTCATGCTTGCCGCGCTTGGTCAAGACGATGCCGAGCGCGGCGCTGGCGATCTCGGCGTCGCGAAAGAACATTTCGTAGAAATCGCCCATCCGATAAAAGAGCAGGCAATCGGGATTGGCGGCCTTGATCTCCAAATATTGCGCCATCATCGGCGTCAGGCGCGCTTCCGCTTCGCGGCCGCCGGCGGGGGCGGCGTCGCTCGCCGGCGCGGGCGGCTGGATGTGGCGGGTCATGAGGCGAGGCTAGCAAAGCGGAGCCGGCGGCGCATCGGCGGGCGAAGCGCTGTCCACGGGAATGGGGCCGAGCGGGCGCCGATCCCGAGCGCCGCGCCGCCTGAGCCGCTATGGCTCGCGAGCCTTGACCGCCGCGCGTGGGTCAGGCGCCTCGGATGCGCAGCGGCGACTGCATCAGCGGCCCGCGCCCGCCGCCCAACTTCACATCCCGGCCTGCCTCGATTGCCCGCGCGACGAAAGCCTTCGCCTCGGCCACGGCGTCCTCCAGTCCTGCGCCGCGCGCGACATGCGCCGCGATCGCCGCCGACAGCGTACAGCCGGTGCCATGCGTGTTCGTCGAGGCGATCCACGCCCCGGCGTAACGCCGCGTCCCTTCGCGCGTGACGAGCCAATCGACCGCCTCGCTCGCCTCAAGATGTCCGCCCTTCATCAGAACCGCGCGTGGCCCCAGCGGGAGCAGCGCGCGTCCCTGCGCCGCCATCGTTTCCTCGTCGCGCGCCTCTGCGGCGCCGAGCAGAGCCGCCGCCTCGGCGAGATTGGGCGTCAGGCAATCGACAAGCGGCAGGAGCTTCGTTCGGACCGCGTCGAGAAAACCTTCTTCGCTGAGCGCATCCCCCGAAGAGGCGGCCATGACCGGGTCGTATACAACGAACGGCCGTCCCCTCATCCGGCCGCTGACGCGGCCACCTTCTCCCGCAAGCGGGAGAAGCGGTTTCCCGCGCTCATGCGAAGGTTGCGCCGCCGCCGATGACGCGCTCGGCGCGTCCCCTCTCCCGCTTGCGGGAGAGGGCTGGGGTGAGGGCAAGCCGCCGAGGCGCCCGGCGACCGCCGCGACAATTCCTGCCGAACCAAGCATGCCGATCTTGATCGCAGCGACATCGAAATCCGCCAGCACCGTGTCGATCTGCGCCGCCACCATGTCTGAAGGTAAGTAATGGACATCCGTGACGCCGTGCGTGTTCTGCGCCGTCACCGCCGTGATCGCGCTCGCGCCATAAACGCCCAGCGCCGCGAAGGTCCTCAG
>DATGLU010000522.1:0-3334 GCA_035294045.1 Roseiarcus sp.
TTGGCCAGGCGCCGCTTGATCGAGCTCCACATCGCCTTCATTTCCGCGGCGGCGGCGCCGGTCGGATGGATTTCGCTGACGCCGCGGCCCTGGCGCGCCGCTTCCTGATAGTCGACGCGGCTCAGGACAAGCGGCGTGATCAGGCCGCCCATCGCTTCGAGCGCTGCGGCGCCTTCCTCGACGCGCGCCGTCTGCTGCGCCGGCGGGCATTGGTTGAGCACGAAGACATAGTCGGCGCGCATTTTACGCAAAGTGGCGCGCGTGAGCTCGCTTGCCCAGAGATCGAAAACGTTCGGCCGCGAGGGAATGATGTTGAGATCGGCTTCCTTCATCGCCGCCAGGGCGGCGGCGCTCTCGGCGCCGGCGGTGTCGATGATCGCCAGGGTGAAGCCGTTCTTCTCCAGCGCCGCCAGAGTCGCCGGCAGCCGGCCGGGGCTCACCGCGCTGACCGGAACATCGTCGGCGCCGCGGGTCTTGGCCCAGGCGAGCAACGAGCCTTGCGGATCGAGATCGATGACGAAGACGCGCTCGCCGGCCTCTTTGGCGGCCACGGCAAGCGAGGACGCCAGCGTGCTCTTCCCGGAACCGCCCTTTTGCGTAACGAAGGATATGATGCGCATGGACCCTAGCCTCTGTGAGTTTTAGCGCCTTCGCCTCCAACTCCCCCGGCGCGTATGGTTAACGAATCTCTACAGTTAAGAGCTTAAATGCTAACGAATGGTTAGGATTGTTTAATGGAGGGGCGAAATTGTCGGGATTTTAAGGGGCGTTTGGGCGCGGCGGGGCCGAAAAGCGCTAGAATCTCGGGCCATTTTCCGACCGACGGTCGAAAAACGCGAAAGATTTCGCCATGACCGACCTCTTTCAAGCCGCCAATCTCGCCAAAAAGGCGCCGCGGCCGCTCGCCGACCGGCTGCGGCCGGAGAGCCTCGACGAGGTCGCCGGCCAGGATCATCTGCTCGGGCCGGACGGGGCGCTGACCAGGCTGTGCGGCGGCGAAAGCCTCGGCTCGATGATTTTCTGGGGTCCGCCCGGCACCGGCAAGACGACCGTCGCCCGGCTGATCGCCAAGGACAGCAAGCTGACCTTCGTCCAGGCCTCGGCGATTTTCTCCGGCGTCGCCGATCTGAAGAAGATTTTTGAGGAGGCGCGGGCGCGCCGGGCGATCGGGCAGGGGACGTTGCTGTTCGTCGACGAGATTCACCGCTTCAATCGCGCCCAGCAGGATTCGTTTCTCCCCGTCATGGAGGACGGCACGGTCACGCTGATCGGCGCGACGACCGAGAACCCGTCCTTCGAATTGAACGCCGCGCTGCTTTCCCGCGCACGCGTGCTCACTTTCCGCCCGCTCGACGCTGCGGCGATCGAGAAGCTGCTCGATCGCGCCGAGGGCGCGATGGGCCGCAAGCTGCCGCTCGACGAGGACGCCCGCCAGGCTTTGGTCGGCATGGCCGACGGCGACGGCCGCGCGGCTCTGACCCTGGCCGAGGAGGTCTGGCGCGCGGCGCGGCGCGACGAGATTTTCGACCGCGCCCGGCTCGCCGAGATCGTGCAGCGCCGCGCGCCGATCTACGACAAGGCGCAGGAGGGGCACTACAATCTGATCTCGGCCCTGCATAAGAGCGTGCGCGGCTCAGATCCCGACGCCGCGTTGTACTATCTCGCCCGGATGCTCGACGCCGGCGAGAACCCGCTCTTCGTCGCGCGGCGGGTCATGCGCATGGCGATCGAGGATGTCGGCCTCGCCGATCCGCAGGCCCTCGTCGTCGCCAACGCCGCCAAGGACGCGTACGATTTCCTCGGCTCGCCGGAAGGCGAGCTCGCCATCGCCGAGGCCGTGGTCTATGTCGCCACCGCGCCGAAATCCAACGCCGCGTACCTCGCCTTCTCGGAGGCGCAACGCCTCGCCAAGACGCATGGCTCGCTCGCCCCGCCGAAAACCATCCTCAACGCGCCGACCAAGTTCATGCGCGAGGAAGGCTACGGCGCCGGCTACGCCTATGACCACGACGAGCCCGAGGCGTTCAGCGGGCAGGACTACTGGCCGGAGGCGCTGGGACGGCGGAAGCTGTACGAGCCGGTGGAGCGTGGGTTCGAAAGGGAGGTGAGGAAGAGGCTGGACTATTGGGAGAAGCTGAGGCGGGAGAGGGAGGGAGGATAGATCTTGGCGTTGACGCAGCGTAAGTTACCTCTCGCGTTTGAGGCTCGGTCAGACTGGGGGAGAGGGTGCCAACTTACGCGCCTGGTTCGTTTACGAAGAATTTCGGATGGAGCACGAGACGACCTGGTCTGAATAGACTGCATGTCGTTATTAATGCCGGCTTTCGGCGTACCGCCACGCGGGTTCGACGCGAAGACTTTCGGAGAGATTGCGGCGTCAAAGACGCCAGCAGGCAACTGATTCCGCTCAATTTCTTCTTACACAATACGATAGTTGGTGACGTGAATTACGTCACTTTGGACGAGTTGGTCCGTCATGCAATTAACAACCCGCACTCGAGAACCTTTGACTATCTCGCGCTCTTCTCTATGCACCTATCGAAAATGGGACGACGGGTCGGAGTTGCCGGTGATCAAAACGGCGCAGCATTCACCAATGATTTCGTGAGGAATCAACTATGGGACAAGGGCGGCTGGCAGAGCGCTTCATTGAATGAAGCAAGCGTCGAGAGCGCATTCGAAAAAACTATACGCGCACGAGGCGACGACACCGTCCACAAGTGCGTGACCAACTATCTCTACATGATGGAGGTGATGGGATTAACGGGACGGCGAACTCCGTTGATAAACACATATGTTGATGAATGGATCGGCCCAGCGTTATTCCTAGCATTCGATCGATACGCAATTGACAGAACGTCTGCGATAAAACTCACGCATGATGATCTTGTCTCTATGGTAAAGAGAGAGGAACTGCACAAGTTGATGGGTGCCGCTGAATCGTATGTTGAGAGCATGGCTCCCATTATTGCCGATAAGTACCTTGAGCTTGGCGGAGTGCGACGAGTAACGATCTCTGCAGTACTGGATGAACGTGGGGAGTCGCTAGTGTCATCACCGTCTTACGCGCCTGATGATGCTGCGGCGGTGCCGGCCTGGAGCGATGAAGATGCTGAAGACGCAACAGGAGTTCTTAGGCGCCTTCAGGAGAGAGATGCGCAAATTCGAAATGCGCGAAATGTTCGTGACCTGAAATCTCTCTATCGCAATACTTGCCAACTTTGCGGCAAGAAAACGGTGATTGGAGTCGATCCGACGAGACATTATTCTGAGGCGGCGCACATCAAACCATTAGGCCAACCGCACAATGGCCCGGATCGCAAGGACAACATGG
>DATGLU010000523.1:0-3677 GCA_035294045.1 Roseiarcus sp.
CGCCGCTCGCCAGTCGGCATGGGTTAGAGGCGGGATCACCCCGGTCACCGGCTTCCATTCGGTGATCGACAGGCCGGATTCAGTGAGCCGGGTCGCGCCGCCGACCAGCACCATCACGAAAATCAACGCCGCGACCGCAAACAGCCAAAGCCGGACAGCCCTATAGTCCGCCGCGCCGGCGGCGGCGCGCGCGGCTTGAGCGGGCGCGATGGTCTGGCTGAGCGACATGGCCTCTCCGAAACTCGCCTTGAAACGCAAAAGCGGCGGAGACATAAACGCGGCCGTGCGGCCGGACAATGGCCGCGGCGTCGCAGCCACGGAGGCCGATTTCTTGAACAATCGCGCGCGAAAATTGATCGGCGGCGCTGGGATGCTGGCCTTTGTCCTCCTCTACGCGCTGATCGCCATGGCGCTCGCGCAATCGCGACCGATCCAGGAAGCGCCGGCTTTGGCGCAGACCGTCTGCTACGCCATTCTCGGCCTCGCCTGGACGCTGCCGCTCATGCCGCTGATCAAGTGGATGGAGCGGCGGGACCGATCAATCTAGCAAACGAAACCCGGCCGTAAGGTTTTCCTATACAAGCGCCAAATGGCGTGAAGGCTTAGGGATCGGCCGCCTTAGGTCTCGCGCCGCCTCTATCCAGGTCTCAATGGCGTCGCGCAGATTGGCAAGCGCCTCTTCCGGGCTCTCGCCGTCGCTCATGCAGCCGGGAAGATCAGGCGCAAACGCCGCGAAGCCGCCGCCTTCCGCTTCCGGCAAGGGTTCAACGACGGGATATTCAAGACGAAACATCGGCATTTCTCACGGCGTCGATAAAGGCGACGAACTTATTAGTCGAGGCGTTTGCTCCTTTGAACGAAACTTCGCTCGGCGGCTCGACGCCCTAGCTTCGCAATCCGCGTTCATGCCACGTTGAGTCGCCGGCCGCGATTCCACAAGGCGAACGGCGCGCCCGATAACAGAACTTCGAGATAGCCGATATCCTGCCAGGCGCCGCTGATGGAGAGGCGCGGCAGAGCGTTCTCGTGGCCGCGATGCTCGTCGAACAGCATGCCCGGCCGCGTCGTGACGGCGCTGGCGAAGCCGAGCTCGCGGGCGAGCGCGAATTCCCGGCGCCCAGCGCTGGTCGGATCGCCCACCGGATAGGCGAAATGGCGGATTTCGCAGCCGAGCGCGCTTTCCAGCTCGGCTTTCGACGCCGCCATTTCGTCCCGCGCAACGTCATGCGGCCATTTGGCGAGCATGCGATGATGGACCGTGTGAGCGCCGATCGTCGCCAAAGGGTGGCGCGCCAGTTCGGCGAGTTCGGCCCAATCGAAGCACAATTGCTCGACCATCGCCGCGCCGTCGACCTTGGCGCGCGCGGCGAGGTCGCCGGTGACGCGCAGCAGCCGCTTCTCGTCGCCGCCGCGCAAGCGCCAATAGAGGTGATCGAAGGCGGCGATTTTTTCACCTTCGCTCGCGCTGGCCAGCGCGCCGTCGAAATCCGGCGCGGCGATCTCGATCCGCTCGAGGCGGCGCACCGCCTCCTCCAATTCCAGCCACCAGAGCCGCGCCGAGCGGGCCGCGTAGCCCGTCGCGATATAGGCGGTAAAGGGCGCCTGATGACGCTCCAGAATCGGCAGAGCGAAATCGCGCAGGTCGCGATAGCCGTCGTCAAATGTGAGCGCCGCGAAGGGCGCGCCGCCCTCCGCCAGGCGGCGCAGCGCCTCATCCATCGTCACAAATTCGAAGCCGGCGCGGCGCGTCGTTTTCAGCGCCGCATCGAGGAATTCCGGCGTGACTTCCAAGCCGCGATTCGGCGCGAAACCCGGCGTCGGCGGCCGCCAGGGCCGGACGTGATGCAGCATCAAGATCGCGCCGCGGCCTCGCGTCAGCGGGCCCGCCAGGCGATGCAGGCCCGTCGCGCGGAACGCCGCGAAGCCGAGACGGATGACTTTGTCTTTGAGCGCCATGAGGTGGCGCCAGCCTAGCAGGCGCGGCTTGCCAAGTGCTTACCCGCGCTCTTGCCGCCCGCAAGGTTGCGTTGACCAATTTGTGCGAGCGTCCGGCTTTCGGCCGAAAGAAAGCAGGTCTTTGAGCCACGCGCACAACCTCGCGACCGGCGCGACGGGTTCAGCCTCCGCGCAAGCGCGCGGGGCGCCCGCGCGCGTTTTCGCGGCGTTCGAAATCTGTGGCGATCCGCAGGAGGCGAGCGCGGCCTGGGACGAAATCTACGCCGACGGGCTCGCGACAGCCTATCAAAGCAGGAATTTCGTCGAGCTTTGGCTGCGCACGGTCGGCCGCGCCGAAGGTGTCGAGCCGATGATCGTCCTGGTTCGCGACGAGCGCGGGCGGGCCAGCGCGCTGCTGCCGCTCGTCGTGCGCGCACGCCTAGGCTTGCGCGCCGCCGAATTTATTGGCGGCAAGCACGCCAATTTTCACATGGGCGTGTTCCGCGCCGGCCTCGCCGCCGGCCGCGACGAAGTCCTCGGCCTGTTGCGGCGGATCGGCGAATCGGCGCGGCTCGACGCCTTTTTCTTCGTCAATCAGCCTGAGCGATGGCAAGGCTCGGTCAATCCCCTCCACGCGCTCGGCGGCCAGAAGAGCCCCAGCTTCGGCCATTCCACGCAGCTGCAGAACAATTTCGCTCAATGGCTCGAAACGCACTATTCCAAGGCGGCGCGGCGGAAATTGCGCAAGAAGACGCGCCGCCTCGCCGAGCGCGGCGTCGTCTCCTCCTTCGTCGCGCGCGACGAGCCGACGGCGCGCGAGGCGCTCGCTACATTCTTCGCGCATAAGCGGGCGCGGGCCAAAGCGACGGGCTTGATCAATGATTTCGACGACCCCGCCGCGGCGCGGTTTCTCGAAATTGCTGCGTGCGAAAGCATTGCCGATCGTGAGGCCGTGATCGAGCTGCGCGCCATGCGCTGCGGCGAGCGGATCGTCGCCGTCTTTGGCGGGCTCGCTCACGCCGGCCGCTTTTACGGCGTGGTCACCTCGCACGATCCGGACGCCGAGATCGCGCGATCAAGCCCAGGCGAGTTGCTGATCCTCGACATCGTCCGCGATCTTCACGAGCGCGGCTTCAAGACGTTCGATCTCGGCGTCGGCGAAGCGCGCTACAAGGACGCCGTTTGCGAAACGAGCGAAGCGCTGTTCGATTTCGCGCTCGGCCTGACCTTGAAAGGACGCATCGCCAGCCCTTGCTTTCTGCTCGCGCGGCGCGTCAAGCGCTGGATCAAGCAGCGGCCCTGGGCCTGGTCGCTGGTCGCGCCGATCGTCGGGCGGACCCGTTGAAGGGGCGCTTTCGCCGTCGGACGCCGCTAAAGATATTTCCGCAGTTCAGTAGAATAGGCGGAGAAGCCGGAGCGCGCATAAATCCCGGCGGCGCGCCGATTGCCGGCTAGGACGCCGATCATCACCTGTCTCAAGCCAAGCCGGCGCGCCTCATTTTCGCAAGCGGCGATCAGGGCGCGGCCGACACCGTGGCTTCGATCATTCTCACTCACGAAAAGTTCGTCGATATAGCCATAATTGCGCTCTTCCTCGGCAACGAAAATCGCGTTCTGCAGGACGACGAATACCGCCCAGCCGATCGCGCGTCCTTCTTGGTCGGCAACGAATATCCGCCCGTGGTTCGTCGCCACGCGATCCATCAACACGGCAAAATATTCATCGGCGACCGCGGGATCGA
>DATGLU010000524.1:0-8352 GCA_035294045.1 Roseiarcus sp.
CGCCGCGAGAAGTCGGATCAGCGCTGATCGTCGGCGCGACCGCCGCAACGCTATGGAGCGCTGATCTGTAGCCGGCCTCGGCGAGGCCGGCGCTGCCGCGGTCATCGACCGCGGCTACAGAACCAGCGCGCTCTCTGTCGAAATAGAGGCACTTGATTAGTTGCTTGCGAGAAAGGTACGAACAATTCCTTCCTTGAAGGTTCTTTCTCGCATATAATGCGTGGTTGCTGAGAAGGCCTAAGAGTACGAACGAAAAGAACCTGGAAAAAGCGTCTCCAAGCTTTTTGGCTTCTTAAGTCATTGGAATCGCTCAAAACGGCCAAGAAAAGGTTTGGAAAAATTTGGAGAGGCTTGGCGAGCGCATTGGTCGCCTCTTTGATAAGAAAGGGGTTTTTCCGAATATGAAATAGCTTGCGCGGCGCCTTTCGCGCGATCCAAGGATTTTCCAAATATTGTCGTATGGCGCCCCGTCATTGCGAGGAGCGCAGCGACGAAGCAATCAGGAAACGCCGGCGTCTCTCCTGGATTGCTTCGCTTCGCTCGCAATGACCGGTAAAGTACGAATTACCGCGCCTTCAGCCGCGCGCCGCACGATTCGCGCACGATCAGGCTGCAGGGCAGGCGATGGGCGCCGCTCTGCTTCTCGCCGGCGATCATCGCCATCAGCCGGCGGCCGGCCTCGCGGCCGAGCTCCTTCAGGTTCATGTCGATCGTGGTCAGAAGCGGCCGCGTCGCCTCGGCGATGACCAGCCAATTGTCGAAGCCGACGATCGCCACGTCCTGCGGCGCTTTCAGGCCACGCTCGCGCAAGGCGTCGGCGATTCCACGGGCGATCTGGTCGTTGCCGCAGAAAATCGCGTCGGGCGTCGGGCGCTTGCAGGCGAATAGCCGGTCGAGCGCTTCGCGACCCCAGGCCTCCGACCAGGCGCCGGCGAGGCAGCTTTGATCCGTCGCGGCGAGGCCGGCGCTTTTCAGCGCGGCGCGCCAGCCGTCGCGCCTGAGCCGCACCGCCTCGAAGCGCTCCGGCCCGGTGACATGAGCGATGCGCCGCCGGCCGAGCTTGGCGAGATGCTCGGTCGCCATGAACGCGCCGCCGCGATCGTCCGGCAGCAGGCAAAGCGCGTCGGGATCGTCGGTTTGCGAGAAGACGTAGAGAATCGGCAGGCCGCCAAGCGGCGTCTGCAAAGGCGGCCGGCGGTCGGCGCGGCGGCCGGTCACGACGAGGCCGTCGACGCGCTTGGCGAGAAGCTGCTCGACATGGCGCGCCTCCAAAGCCGGATCGTCGGTCGCGTTGCACATGAAGACGGAGATTCGCTGCTCGGCGAGACATTCCTCCAGCCCCTCCATGATCGGCATGGCGAAGCGGCCGAAATTGTCGTTCGAGATCACGCCGACGGTGAAGGACTGGCCGCGATGCAGGCTCTGCGCCAGATGGTTGGGCCGGAAGCCGACCTGCCGGGCGAGCGCGCTGACCCGGGCGCGGGTCTCGGCGCTGAGCCTTCCATTGCCGTTGAGCGCTTTCGACACGGTGCCGATGCTGACCTTGGCGAGGCGGGCGACGTCATGGATGGTCGGCTGGCGCCGCTCGTCCCTCGCGCTGCGGCGTCCGCTCGGCGCCGGCGGCGCCTCGTCCTGGCCGGTCATGTCTCTCCCGCGCCTTCTATTTGATCGCGCCCGACAGAAAGCCGGAAACGTAGTATCTTTGCAACAGGAGATAGATCGCCAGGCAGGGCAGGATCGAGACGACGACGCCGGCCTGCAGCGCGCCCCAATCGATCGCGCCGAAATGGCCCTGGCGCACGCCGACCAGCATGATCGGCACGGTGAAGGCGGTCTCCTTGTTCATGAAGATCAAGGCGGCGAGGAACTCGTTCCACGACGTGATGAAGGCGAACAAGGTCACGGTGACAAGGGCCGGCGCGGCGGCGGGCAGGAAAATCCAGCGCAGGAGCTGCAGCGAGTTGCAGCCGTCGATAATCGCCGCCTCCTCCAATTCGCGCGGCGTCTCCTCGAACGAATTGCGCAGGAGAAAGACGCTGAACGGCAATTGGATCACGGTGTGGACGATGGCGAGGCCGAGATAGGTGTTGGCGAGGCCGAGCGAGGCGGCCATCGTATAGAGCGGCGTCAGCAGCGCCTGGTACGGGATCATCAGCGCGGAGAGGAGGACCAGGAAGACGAGCTCCTTCGCCGGCACCGGAAAGCGGGCCAGGCCGAAGGCGGCCGGCGCGCCGAGGCCGAGGCAGAGCGCGATGGTCAAGGCCGCCACGGCCAGGCTGTTGCGGATGTAGACGATCAGGCCGGCCTGATAATGGAAGACCTTGACGTAATTCTCGATGCTGATCGCCGACGGCCAGTAATGCGGCGGGACGGCGGAGGCCTCCTGCGCCGTCTTGATCGAGGCCGAGAAGCACATGACCAGCGGAAAGAGCATCAGCGCGATCACGAAGACGCAGAGCGCGCCGATGAGGAGCGAGACGCGCGATCCTCGCGCGGACGCGGCGCGCGCTTTCGGCCGCGCCATGGCGATGCTCGCGACGCTCATGTCCGGCTCCAGCGCCGCAGCAGGTACAATTGCGCGGCCGAGGCGATCAGGATGATCGCCATCAGGATCGCCGACAAGGCCGCGCCGTAGCCTTGTTTGAAGTAGATGAAGGAATTTTGGTAGATCCAATAGACCGAGGTGAAGGTTTTGCTCTCCGGTCCGCCCGCGGTCATGATGTAGAACTGGTCGAAGGCGAGCAGCGAGCCGATCGCGCTGACCAGGGTGGTCAGCAGGACGGTGCGCGCGGTCAGCGGCAGGGAGATGTGGAGGACGCGGCGCCAATAGCTCGCGCCGTCGATCAAAGCGGCTTCGTTGATGTCCTCGCCGACCGCCTGGAGGCTGGCGACGAACAGGATCATGCCGAAGCCGACGACTTTCCAGACCACCGAGACAATCACCGCCCACAGGCCGAGATCGGCGTCGACGAACCAGACGATCGGCTGGCTGATGATATGCCAGTCGCGCAGCAGCTTGTTGATCAGGCCGACCTGCTCGTCGAACAGCCAGAACCACAGGAAGCTGGAGCTGCCGAGGCCGATCACCACCGGGAGGAAGACGATCGCGCGCGTCGCCGTGCCGATCCGTTTCGCCGCCAGCGTCAGCAAGGCGAGGGCATAGCCGAGAATCATCAGGATCGGCGTGATGAGCAGCGTGTATTTGAAGGTGAAGAGCAGCGCCCGCCAGAAGGTCGCATCGCGCCAGGCGCGCAGATAGTTGCGCCAGCCGATGAAGTCGCTGCCGCCGAGCAGCGAAGCGTTGGTCAGCGAGGTCAGAAAGAGCTGGACGAGCGGATAGAGGACGAAGATTGCGACGAAGAGCAGCGCCGGCGCCGTATAGAGAACGCCGACCGTCCCACTGCGCAACCTCCCCTTCTCCCCGTGAAACGGGGAGAAGGTGGCCGTGCGTAGCACGGCCGGATGAGGGGCAGCGCTGAACTTGGGATTTGCGTCAGTGGAGCGCATGTCTTCAGAGTTCGGCGCAGCCCCTCATCCGGCCCTTCGGGCCACCTTCTCCCCGCAAAGCGGGGAGAAGGGATTCAATCGCTCGCAATGTCCTTCATCTTCGCCTTCGCCGCGGCGATCGCCTGGTCGATCTTGCCGTCGAACACGGCCTGCTCGATCATCTGAATCCAGGGCGAGGAATCGCTGTTGACCATGTCGTTGAAGTGGAAGACCCACGGCACGTAGCCGATGGCGAGCGCCTTGGCCGTGGTGATCAGGCGCGGATCGCTCTTGAAATACTTGTTGTCGGCGAGGTCGACGCGCGACGGCAGGATGTTGTTCTTGGCGAGGCCATCCAATTGCGCCTCGTCGGTCAGCTCCCATTTGATGAAGTTGAGGGCGATGTCGGCATGCTTGCTGCCTTTCGGGATCGCGACGACATCGCCGCCGACAAAGGCGGAGGCCTGGCCTTCCTTGATTCCGGGCAGGAAGGTCACGCCGAAATCGAGATTGGGCGCCTCTTTCTTGAGATCGGAGATCAGGAAGCCGCCGGCGCCCTGCACGCCGATCTTGCCGGTCTTGAAATTGGCGACGAAATTCGAGCCGTTATCGGCCTGCGCGCTTTTCGGGATCAGCCCTTCGGTCCACATGTCGCGGAAGAGCTGCAGCACTTCCTTGACGCCCGGGCCGGCCAGCGGCTCGTCGTCGGCGTTGCGCGGCAGAATCTTCGCGCCGGAGGCGACCATCATCGGCGAGGTCGTGAAAAATGTTGCAGCCCGGGCACGCGCCGGAGAAATAGAAGCCGTAAATGTCCGGGCCGAGCGTCCGGATTTTCTTGGCCGCCTGGTGAATCTCGTCGAGCGCTTTCGGCGGCTTGTCCGGATCGAGCCCGGCCTTGCGGAAGAGGTCCTTGTTATAGACCAGGATCGAAACGTCCGGCGTGAAGCCGGCGCCGTAGAGGCGGTCCTTATAGGTGGCGAGATTGACATAGGCCGGGGCGATCTTGGCGAAGTTCGGATCGGCCTTCATCGCGTCCGTGATGTCGTTCAAGAAGCCGGCGCGCATGAAATCGGGCATGTAGATGAGGTCGAAGGAGATCACGTCCGGAACCTCGCCGGCTTTGACGCCGGTGGCGAGCTTGGAGACCATCTGGTTGTCGGGAATGACCGTCAGGTTGATCTTGTCGGCATGGCCGGAATTCCACAGATCGACCAGATGCTGGGCGGCGTTGGCGCCCGAGGCGCGCACCCACATCGAGAGATCGGCGGCGAGCGCCGGCGTCGTCAGCGCCGCGAGGGCGACGCTCAGCGCGGCGCGCCTGAACCATTTTGACTTGCCCATGCTTTCCTCCACTTCGAGAGCCGCGTTTCCCGGCCTTGTCGCGCCGCGGTCCTTGACCGGCGCGCCTTTTCGGCGCGTCCCTGCAAGGTCTTGCATCGACAAGCGAGCCTAGGAGAGAAAAGCTTTTCCCACAAGGCCGTCGGCCGCGCCGCGCGCGGGATGGCGCGCCGCGCCCGGCCGGCGCCGCGCGCCGGAGTTGACGGCCTTGGTCGCGGCGCCATCATATGCGCCGACGGATCGTTTTTCGCGCAAGGCGCGCGACGGGAGGGCCCATGGCGTCAATGCAAATCCGCGAGCTTCGCAAATCCTTCGGGCCGGTCGAAGTCGTCCGCGGCGTGTCGATCGATATTGCCGACGGCGAGTTCGTCGTCCTGGTCGGACCGTCCGGCTGCGGCAAATCGACCCTGTTGCGGATGATCGCCGGGCTGGAGAACGCATCGGCTGGCGAAATCCGCATCGGCGAGCGCGTCGTCAACGACGTGCCGCCCAAGGCGCGCGACATCGCCATGGTGTTCCAGAACTATGCGCTCTATCCGCATATGACGGTGGCGGAGAATATGAGCTTCGCGCTGCGCCTGAAGCGCGCCTCGAAGGCCGAGATCGCCGAGCGCACCGAGCGCGCCGCCAAGATTCTCGGCCTCGACAAGCTGCTCGACCGCTATCCGCGGCAATTGTCCGGCGGCCAGCGCCAGCGCGTCGCGATGGGCCGCGCCATCGTCCGCGACCCGCAAGTGTTCCTGTTCGACGAGCCGCTCTCCAACCTCGACGCCAAGCTGCGCGTCCAGATGCGCACCGAGATCAAGGAATTGCACCAGCGCCTGAAGACGACGACGGTTTATGTCACGCATGATCAGATCGAGGCCATGACCATGGCCGACAAGATCGTGGTGCTGCATGACGGCGTCGTCGAGCAGATCGGCGCGCCGCTCGATCTTTACGACCGGCCGGCCAACCAATTCGTCGCCGGCTTCATCGGCTCGCCGGCGATGAACTTCTTGAACGGCCGCTTGGCGCGGAACGGCGGCGCCGCCAAATTCGTCGCGGAGAGCGGCGAGAGCATCGCCTTGCCGGCCGGCGTCGCCGGCGCCGACGGAACCGCGGTGACGATCGGCGTCCGGCCGGAGCATTTCGCGCTCGACGACGCCCATGGCGCGCCGGCCGAAGTCATCGTCGTCGAGCCGACCGGCTCGGAGACGCAGGTCTTCGCGAAATTCTGCGGCCGCGAGATCGTCAGCGTGTTCCGCGAGCGGGTCAACGCGCGGCCGGGCGGCACGATCAAGCTCGCCGCGCCGCCGGAGCGCATCCACCTGTTCGACGCCAAGAGCGGCGTCGCGCTGCACTAAACTCGCAGCGGCGCGAATCCCTTCTCCCCGCAAGGCGGGGAGAAGGTGGCCGGCGAAGCCGGCCGGATGAGCATCTGTGATGGAAGTCAAGGGCGATTTGGCTGCCAGGTTCGATTTTCGCAGACGAGAGTGTTGGCGAGGACGATCAGCTTTCGCATGACGGCGACGAGGGCGACTTTGCTTTCCTTGCCGGCGGCGATGAGGCGATTGTGGAATATTTTGAATGCGGGATTGTAGCGGAAGGCGGAGAGCGCCGCCATGTACAAGGCGTTGCGCAGATGAGCGCGGCCGCCTTTGATGTGGCGGGCGCCCTTTGTCTCGCCGGTGTCGCGGGCGATCGGGGCGAGGCCGGCGAGCATGGCGACATGTTTGGCCGAGACGGTTCCGATCTCTTGCAATTCGGCGATGATCGCGGCGGCGGTGATGTCGCCGACGCTGGGGATCGAGACCAGGATTTCGAAGCGTCTGGCGAGGCGGGGATCGCTTTTGATCAGGCGTTTGATTTCGGCTTCGAGATTGGCGATTGCGGTTTCGAGGGCGCGCAACTGCCGTTTGATCTCGGCGATCAGGCATTTGGTTTTGCTGGCGGCGAGGCGATTGAGGAGGGCGGTGCGCTCTTCGACGGCGGCTTGGCGGCCGCGCACCAGCTCCTGCAAGGCTTCGAAGAGTTCGCTGGGCGGCGGGGTGACCGCGGGGGCCAGGCTCTCGCCGAGAATGGCCAGCATGCGCGCGTCGACGCCGTCGGTCTTGGCGAGGGTTCCGATCGCCTCGGCGAAGAGGCGCGAGCGCAGCGGATTGACGACGGCGACCCTGAAGCCGTCGGCGCTGAGCGAGCGATGGGCGAAGCGGTGAAGCTTGCCGGTCGCCTCCATGACGAGGAGGGCGACGTCATAGCCGTTCAGCAGGCGTTTCAGCCGCTTGACCCCATTTTGGTCGTTGCCGACGGCCAGCTTTTGGCCGATCGGATGGATATAAACGTCGAGACGTTCTTTACAGACGTCGATTCCGACGTAGACTCGCGTTGCGCTTGGTTGGGCAGAAACCTTGCCTTGCATGCGGGACTTGCTCCCAATCATCTGTTCAGGCCGGGCGCGAGGGACGGACGGATCCAGCTCATCCACGGTTCGAAGCCAAGGGGCATACGATCCCGCCCGCCCGGCCTTCCGGGGGCGGCCGCCCCCGGAAGGCCAACCCGCATATCAATCCGATTCGGGTCGTCCTTTCATGCAAGGGCTTCGCTGAACTATCGGGTTGGCGATTCGTAGAGCGCGTACCTTTCGAGTCCTGCGCTGCCCCTCATCCGGCCGCTTCGCGGCCACCTTCTCCCCGCTTTGCGGGGAGAAGGGAGCGCTGCGGTTCGATCCGAGTTAGGCCGCCCATATAGGGGCGCAGGGCGTCGGGGACGGTGACCGAGCCGTCCTCGTTCTGATAGTTCTCCAGCACGGCGACGAGGGCGCGGCCGACAGCGACGCCGGAGCCGTTGAGCGTATGGACGAAGCGGGTCTGCTTGGCGTCGGCGGCCTTGCAGCGCGCGTTCATGCGGCGGGCCTGGAAATCGCCGCAGACCGAGCAGGAGGAAATCTCGCGGAAACGCCCCTGCCCCGGCAGCCAGACCTCGATGTCGTAGGTCTTCCGGCTGGCGAAGCCCATATCGCAGGTGCAGAGCGCGACCGTGCGGTAATGCAGGCCGAGGCGCTTCAACACCTCCTCGGCGCAGGCCGTCATGCGCTCGTGCTCGTCGCGCGATTGCTCCGGCGTCGTGATCGAGACGAGTTCGACCTTGTAGAACTGATGCTGGCGGATCATGCCCCGCGTATCCTTGCCCGCCGCGCCCGCCTCGGCGCGGAAGCAGTAGGTGCCGGCGGTGTAGCGCAGCGGGAGCTTGACTTCGTCGACGATGCTCTCTCGGACGAGATTGGTCAGCGGGACTTCGGCGGTGGGGATGAGCCAGAATTTCTCAATCTCCTGAAAGCCGCCCCTTCCCTCCGCCTCAGCGACTGCCTTTTTCCAGCCCTCATCGAAATCTGATTTGCGCATCGCCGAAAACTGATCGTCCTCGAACTTCGGCAACTGCGCCGTACCGAACATCGTCTGATCGCGCACCAGCAGCGGCGGCGCGACCTCTTCGTAGCCATGCTCCGTCGTGTGCAGATCCAGCATGAACTGCGCCAGCGCCCGCTCC
>DATGLU010000525.1:0-4254 GCA_035294045.1 Roseiarcus sp.
GGAGGACGTCAACCGCAACGTCCTGGCGAGAATTCTCTGACACGGACTGCGAGTGATGTTCCTTTTTCCTCTCTTGCGCGGAATTGGGGCGTGAGCGACGCGCAATTTGCGACCTTCTGGCGCGGGCCGCTCAACCCGATCGCCTATAGCTGCCTCGCCTCCTTTCCTGCGACGGGCGCGAGACTTCTGGTCTACGCCTACGAGGACGATCTCGATCTGCCGCCCGGCGTGGAGCGAGCGGATGCGCGCCGGATTTGCCCGGACCTCTCTCTGCTCGACCGCTACCGCGTCGGGGGCGAGCCGTCGATCGCGATGTTCGCCGACATGTTCCGCTACAAGCTCGTCCGCGATACGGGCTGCTGCTGGGTCGACGCCGATCTCGTTTGCCTCCGCCGCCCGGATTTTTCCGGCGAGGCGATCGTCTATGGCCGCCAGGCCGAGGCGCGGGGCAAGGCGCTGATCAACAATGCGGTGCTGAAGCTCCCGTCCGACCATCCTCTGCTGGCCGACCTGATCCAAAGAGCCGAAGCCGCGGCCGATATCGATCAAAGCTGGGGCGCGATCGGGCCATTTCTTCTGACCGATCTGGCCGAGAAGCACGGCGTCGATCGTCTGGCGCGCGACGAAACCGAATTCTATCCGATCGACGCCGACCGGTTCTGGATGGCGCTTTTGCCCGCAACATCCGCGGCGGCGGCCAAGGCGGCGAGCGGGGCGACCTTTCTCCATCTTTGGAGCGCGATGTTCGAGCGGTCGCATTACGATCTATCGGCCTGCCCGCCGCCCGGCTCTTTCCTTCACGACGCGTTCAAGCGCCTGGGAACGCTGCATCGCTTCGCCCGCGCCTATGACGAACGCGGGCTTTCGGGCTTGCTGTCGGAATGGATCGCCCGGAGCGCGCCGTCAAGCGACGCCGCGCTTGCCTCTTCCTGAGGCGCGTGGGAGGAAGGACGAGGCCAAATCCTTAAACGAGCTCGGCTGGGGACCATGTCGGAGCTGAAAAGAATCTTCGAGCACATCGCCGCTCGGAACAAATGGCGCAATCGCGAGAGCCGCAGCGGCGACGGCTCGACTTTGTTCTACACCCGTCATCTGCGCGGTCGGCTCGAATCCTTCGTGCGCGAATTCGACATCCGGACCTTCTTCGACGCGCCGTGCGGCGATTTCAACTGGATGCGGGCGGTCGCCTTTCCGCCGCGCCTCACCTATATCGGCGGCGACATCGCGCTTGCCCTGATCAAGGAGAATCGCAAGCGATATTCGGAGCCGCGGCGGCGTTTTCTCCAATTCGATATCGCCAGCGATCCGTTCCCGGCCGCTGATGTCTGGTTCTGCCGCGACTGCCTCTTTCATCTGCCGGACGCGCTGATCCTTCGCGCGTTGCGCAATTTCTGCGATTCGAAGATCAAGCTGCTGATGATGACGAACCACATCAACCGCGAAGGCTTCGCCAATAGCGACATCAAAGCCGGCGGGTTCCGCCTAGTCGATTTTTTCGGCGCGCCGTACAATCTGCCGAGGGACGTGCTTTTCCGCGTCACCGATTACATAGAACCTTATCCGCCGCGGGAAATGTGCGTCTGGACGCGCGAGCAGATCGCCGCCGCTTTGGCTGGAACCAAAGCGGCGCTCGAGGGATGACGAGCCCGGCCGTGCACCCAGCGCAGGAATTTGCCGGCAAGACGGCGATCGTGACGGGCGGCAGCGCCGGGATCGGCCGGGCCATCGCCGCCGCGTTCGCATCGGCCGGCGCGAATGTCGTCATCGCCGCGCGGAACAGGGAGGCCGCGGAGCGAAGCGCCGCCGCCATTCGACGCGAGTCTGGCGCGCGCCTCGCGGTCGTCCAGGCGGATGTCGGCATTCCGGCCGAATGCGCCCAACTCGTCGAGGCCGCCATCGCGGCGTTCGGCGCGGCGGACATTCTAGTCAACAACGCCGCCCTGTTCGCCCTCATCCCGCTGCTGGACGCGACGGCGGAGGACGCGTCGCGGTTTCTCAGCGTCAATCTCAATGGACCCTTGTACTGCAGCCAAGCCCTAGCGCGATGGGCCATCGCCAACAGGCGCGCCGCGGCGATCGTCAATGTCAGCAGCATTGCGGGCGCCCGGCCGGCGCCCGGTTGCGGGCTCTATTCGGCGAGCAAGGCGGCGCTCGACAGCCTGACCAAGTCGATGGCGCTCGAATGGACGGGCCAAGGAGTCCGTGTCAACGGCGTCGCGCCGGGTCATGCCGCCACCGAAGGCGTCGAGGCCGATTTCGCCGCCGGCCGGCTCGATCGCGCGGCCATGATGCGCCGCATTCCGGCCGGCCGCATCGCCGAGCTCGGCGACATCGCCGAAGCCGTGCTCTTCCTCGCCAGCGAGAGAGCCCGGCACATTGTCGGCGTCACGTTGACGATCGATGGCGGCGAGGGGCTTTAGTCGCCGCCGCTCTCGTTTGCAAGGAGCGGGACGAAGCAATCCATTCGCAGAGGAGACGCTTCGTATCGCCCCCATGAAGGTACATCTCACGCAAACGCCCGCGCCGCGGCGCGGTGCTCGGCGAGCAGCGCCGCCAAATCGAGGCCGACCGGCGCGCCGTCGATCACCCGCCATTGGCCGGCGATCATCACCCGGTCGGCGCAATGCGCGCCACAGAGGACAAGGGCGGCGATCAGGTCATGCGCGCCGGAAAAGCGCGGCTCGTCCAGGGTGAACATTGCAAGGTCCGCTTCGAGCCCGACAGCGATGCGGCCGATATCGTTCCGGCCGAGACAGCGCGCCGAGCCTTCCGTCGCCCAGCGGATCACGTCGCGATGAGTGACGCCCGAGGCGCCGTAACGCAGGCGGCCGAGCATCAAGCTGTGGCGGAGCGCCTCCATCGCATTGGAGGAATCATTCGAGGCCGAGCCGTCGACGCCGAGGCCGATCGTCGCGCCCGCCGCTTCGAAATCCTTGGTGGGACATATTCTCAGCCCGAGCAGCATGTCGGAGGCGGCGCAATGGCAGATTCCGACGCCGGCCGCGCCGAGCCGCGCGACATCCTGCGCTTCGAAACAGGAGCCATGCGCCAGCCAAAGACGCGGGCCGAGCCAACCGATCTCTTGCAATTTGTCGACTAGGCCCATGCCGAAGGCCCGGCGGCAATAGGTCTCCTCGTCGGGGATTTGCGCGAGATGGCAATGGATTTGGCAATCGTAGCGCTCGGCCAGATTCGCCGAGCCGATCATCACGCCCTTGGTCACCGCGAGCGGCGAACAAGGCGCGAGCGCGATGCGGATGAGGGCGCCGGGCGTCGGATCATGGAATAGCTTCAAGACCCGCTCGCTGTCGGCGAGGATCGCGTCTTCGTCCTGCACGATCTCGTCGAGCGGCAAGCCGCCATCCTTTTCCGACACGTTCTGGGAGCCGCGCGTCACCGTCATGCGCATGCCGAGCTTGCGCGCTTCTTCGATCTCGATGTCGATCGCGTTTTCCAGGCCTCGCGGGAACATCTGATGATGATCGGCCGCCGTCGTGCAGCCCGACAGCATCAGCTCGACCAAAGCCATGCGAACCGCGACGCGGAAATGATCGGGCTTGAGCCGCGCCCAAACTTTATTGAGCGCCACAAGCCAGGGAATGAGCTCCTGGTTGAGCCCGGCCGGATGGGCGCGCGTCAATGTCTGGTAAAAATGGTGATGCGCATTGACGAGGCCGGGCAGCACGACATGACGCGAAGCGTCGAATGCCGCCGCGACCGGGGCGGCCGGCTCGTCGCCCGCCGCGACAAGCTCGACGATCCGCGAATCCTCGACGACGACGCCACGCTCGGCGCCTTCTGCGAAAATCGCCAGCGGGTCTTTGATCCAGAGACGCATTTGAAAACCCTTAAGGCGCCGCGCGGCTGATCCTTCGCCCAAGGCGCAGCGCCTGTCCATGCCCGGAGGCGGCCCATTGATCGCCTATTCCCCGCCTGAGCTTCGCCCCTTGCGGGGAGCCGCCGACTAAGTGCAACATGAAACATCGAAAATTGGGGCGCCGCGAAGAGAGTCCCGCCGGACGGCGAGATTCTCGTCGCGCGAAGCGCTGTCAGGGAGGACATCATGGGTGGCAACGGCCCCACGCACGCCGATGGCGCGTCCGGAATTCGGCTAAGGCTGGGCAAGCCCAGGCTTTGGCGGCGTGCGATTGTCGCGGCGGGCCTTGCTTGCTGCGGCGGCGCGGCGGTTTGGCCAAGCGCCGCTTGGGCCCTCGACAAGGTGACCTTCGGCACGAACTGGCTCGCCGATCCGGA
>DATGLU010000526.1:0-6409 GCA_035294045.1 Roseiarcus sp.
TCGCGCCACCTTCTCCCCGCGAAGCGGGGAGAAGGGATCTACCCCGAGCGCGGCGCGAAAGCCTCGGCCAAGGCGCGGGTCAGCGGCTTCATGAAATAGGCCTCGCCGACCGGAACGACGCTCGCGTTGACGCCTAGCTTATCGAGTTCCGCTGCAACGACCGGTCCTATCGCCGCCACGACGACGCGCGCCAGTGCTTGGCGCAAAATCGCAGCGCGCCCGCTCTTTTCAGCCACGGCGTCGAGACGGCGCACTTGCGCGGCGCTGGTGAAGGCGACGGCGTCGACCTGGCCCGCCGCCGTCGCGTCAATCGCCGCGACGACAGCCTCGTCCTCGGCGCTCGACGCGTAGATATAGGGCAGGACCGGATCGACGCCGGCTCCTGCCGCGCCCAGACGACTCAGCAGCGCCTCATGCGCGCTGTCCGGATAGAGTTGCACGCCGATCCGGCGGCCCTTGAGATCGAGGCGCGACAGAAGGTCGATCACGCCGTCGCTGGTCGGCGGTTCGGCGGAGAGATCACTGGAGAGGCCGATTTCGCGCAGCGCCCGCACCGGCTTCGGCCCGCGGGCGATTCGGCGCGATTGGGCGAGCGCCGCGACAAAGGCGCCACGCAGCCCGCGCCGCTCGGCGAGCGCGACGAGGCGGCGCAAACCTTCGCCGGTCAGCAGGATGAGATCGTCGCAAGGGGCGGCGATGAAGCGGTCGATCCAGGCGGCGACCGGCGCTTCGTCCGGCGCATCGTGAATGGCCACCATCGGACAGGCGAGGCACGTGGCGCCGCGCTCCTCCAGCATGCGCACGAAGAGCGCCGATTCCCGGGTTTCGGGAACCAAGATGCATCGCCCGGCCAATTCTCCGCCCATTCGGCTTTGTCCCATAGCCCGGCGCCGGCGCCAACGCTGACGGGTCGTTTCGAGATGAGAGTCAAAATCCCCTCTTGCGCGTATATTCTGAATAGAATATATGTAGACGTATATACAATCTGGAATAGGAGTCGACATGTCGAGAAACCGTGTCCCTGTTTTGATCGTCGGAGGTGGTTTGGCGGGGCTCAGCGCGGCCCTGCTGCTCGCCTGGCGGGGAATCCCGAGCCTGGTGGTCGAGAAGCGCGGCTCAACGGCGCGGCACCCCAGAGCGCGCGGGATCAATCCTCGCAGCATGGAGCTTTTGCGGGTCGTTCCCGGGCTCGAAGAGGAGCTCGGCGCGGCGAGCCGGGTCGGCCAGGCCGATTTCGCCATCGTCATCGCGGAGACGGTGTCGAGCGCGCCGCTCAAGACCATCCTGCCGCCCGGCGGTTTCGACACGCGGCCGCTGACCCCCGCGGCCATGGCCATGGCCGGGCAGGACCTGGTCGAGCCGATCCTGTTGCGCCGCGCTCGCGGCCTCGGCGCGGAGGTTTGCTTCTCGACGGATCTGGTCGGCTTCACGCAGGACGAGAGCGGCGTCAGCGCGCGGCTCCGCGATGCGCGGACGGGCGAGGAAAGGACCGTGCTCGCCGATTATCTCGTCGCCGCCGACGGCAACCGCAGCCCGATCCGCAAGGCGCTCGGCATCGCGACAGAGGGCTTGGGCGCGTTCTCGCAGAATATGTCGATCCTGTTCGAATCGGATTTCGTCCCGCCGCAGGGCGAGCAGTCCTTCGCGCTCTACTATTTGCAAAATCCCAACTTTACCGGCGCGTTCGTCTCGACCGACGATCCGCGCATCGGCCAAGTTTCGGTCGAATACGATCCGGCCCGCGAAAGCGCCGCCGATTACGACGAGGCGCGCTGCGTTGAAATCGTGCGCGCTGCGCTCGGCGTCGAAGGCCTCGCAATCAAGGTGCTCGACGTCATGCCTTGGGAAATGTCGTCGCGCGTCGCTGCCGCGATGAGCAAAGGCCGCGTCTTCCTCGCCGGCGACGCGGCGCATACAATGCCGCCGACCGGCGGTCTTGGCGGCCAAACCGCGATCCAGGACGCCGCGGACCTCGCCTGGAAACTGGCGATGGTCGTGGAAGGCCAGGCCGGGCCAGATCTCCTCGCAACGTACCATGCCGAGCGCCATCCCGTCGCAGCCATGACGGTCAAGCGTCAAACCGCCAACTATGTCGAGCGTTTGCGCCCGGACCGCAAGGACCTTGCCGACCCCGACGCGGAGCTCGACTATCTCAGCGTCGCGATGGGCTACATCTATCGCTCGGCCGGCGTCATGGCCGACGCGTCGGACGACGGACGCAAGGCGGAAAATCCGCTCAAGCCGAGCGGCCGGCCGGGAACCCGGCTCGCCCATGTTCCTTTGATTCGCAGCGATGAAACGATCTCGACTCTCGATCTGATCGGCGGCGGCTTCACGCTTTTCGCCGCGCCGGGCGGCGGCGCCTGGATCGCCGCGGCGCGGCAATTGAGTCGGCAAGGCGCGCCGCTCGACGCCTATCGCGTTGACGCCGACGCCATCGATGCGCAAGGTCAGTTCCTCGCGCGGACTGGGCTTCAGCGCGATGGCGCGCTGATCGTCAGGCCGGACGGCTTCATCGCCTGGCGTTCGAAAAGCGCAGCGGCCGATCCGCTCGCGGCGCTCGCCGAGGCGATCGGCCGCGCGCTATGCAAGCCGCTTGGAGCAAAGGAGCGCGCCGCATGACGGCCAAGCGCAAAGTCGCCAATCCGCTCGCTCTCGCGGTGCTCGCCTGCCTGTTCGAAAAGCCGATGCATCCTTACGAAATGGCGACGACGATGCGCGAGCGCCACAAGGACGAGAGCATCAAGCTCAATTACGGCTCGCTCTATACGGTGATCGGCGCTTTGCAGCGCCATTGCCTGATCGAGCCGCAAGAGACAGGGCGCGAGGGCAACCGTCCCGAGCGCACGGTCTATCGCATCGCCGACGCCGGCCGGCTGGAGCTGATCGACTGGCTCAGCGAGCTCCTGGTCGAGCCGGCGCATGAATATACGCAGTTCGAGGCCGGCTTGAGCCTGCTGCCGGTGCTGCCGCCGGACGGTGCGCGCGCGCTTTTGGCGCAGCGCTGCAGCCGGATCGAGCGCGAGCTGGAAGAGGCCAAGGCGGCGCGCAAATTCATCGCCGAACGAAAAATTCCCCGCCTGTTCTCGATCGAGAGCGAATATCGCTGGCGCTTGCGCGAGGCGGAGCTGCAATGGGTGAAGGAGCTGATCGCGGAAATCGAGAGCGGCGCGCTCGATGGTTTAGCGATGTGGCGAGACTTTCACGCACGGAGCGCCGAGCGGGGCGGCAATGTGATTCCGTTCGGCGTCAAGATGGGCGAGCGGTGAGCGCGGGCGAAACCTGGCAATTTGCGCGCAGACTTCGAGCGAATTTGCCGCGGCCCTGGGTGGCGCTAAACGCGCCGTTTCCTGCATGCCATCGCCGTGCTCGGCGTCAAGCCCAAGCCGCTTCGCGGTCGCCTCGCCGAGGCAGGTTCAGAGCGTACCTCGTTAGTCGTGAGCAATGGCGAGGCGAGGCTTGACCCCTCCGCGCGGCAATGGCTTTTTTGCTACCGTGAACTTTGGTGACAAAAGTGGTCGTCGGCCGCTTTTGTCACCAAAGTTCACGGTCGCCAACATGCCGCGCCGGCCGAGCGCCGTCACCCGAAGGGGCGGAGCGAAGCGGAGCACTCGCCATAGCGCCTCTCCACCGGTCGTACGTTTTCGCGGTGTCCCGTGGCGCTATGGCGAGTTGACGGTGGTCGACCGGCGTGGCGCCGCGGTCTTGGCGCGCTACGCTCAACGCCCGATCAGATTGACCTCCGCCGTCCAGGCGTCGCGATACCCCTCCAGCCCGGAGATCGAGGCCGAAGGTACAGGCGTCGGCGCGGCGATCGGGTAGCGCGGCGGCCAGTCGGCGAGCATCGCCGCGCCGCGGGCCGTTCCCGCCGCGTCCTCGGCGGCGAAGACGCGCTGCGCCGGCCGCAAGGCGCCGAGCGCCTGGCAAAAGGCGAGATTGCGCGCGAAGCTCCCTTCGACAATGAGGTCGCCGGCGGCCGCGCCCATGCGCGTCAACATCAGGTCGCTCACCAGCGCGCAATAGAGCGTCGCCAAAGCGGGCCGGTCGTCTTGCGCAACGTCGCCCCGGACGACGCCTTTCGTCGTCGCGTACGGCCCGCCTTGGCCTGAAAAGCAGGGCAGGGCGATCGCGCCCGACGCGATCACCCGCTCCAGCGCGGCGCGGTCGGGATTCCCGCCGCCGTTGGCGACGACCGCATATTCGCGCCCGCCCATGAACCGGCCGGTCGCGGTCGGCCGGCCGAGCGCGTCGACATTGGCGAGCGTGTCGTCGCGCGGATCGAGCTGGTCGAGCGACAAGCCGACGCTCATCAGAATGACCCAGGTGCCGGTCGAGAGTACGGTGAACGGGGGCCGGCGCGAGACGAGGTAGGGCAGGAGCGAGGCGTTGGAATCGTGAATGCCGCAGAAGACGCCGGTTCCCGGCGCAAGGCCGGTCGCGGCGGCGATGTCCGGCCTTATCGGGCCGAGCCGATCGAAGGCGCGGCGCAGCGGCGGGATCAGGCGCTCGACGCCGAGCGCCTTGACGAGGCTCGAGACATGCCCTTCGCGCGGCACCCAGAGATCGGTGTGGCTGCCGAGCGAGGTGACTTCCGAGGCGGCGATTCCGGTGAGCCTCCAGGCCCAATATTGCGGAAAGCCGACGAAAAATTTGGCGCGCGCGAAGAGATCGGGACAGCGCCATTTCTGGTAGGCGAGCTGCCGGCCGAGATTGAGGCCCGCCGGGACTTTCGGCGACAAGCTCTCCGAAAAGGGCGGCCGCAGCCTGGCATAGTCCGGCTCGATCCCCTCGACGCCGGCAAACTCGTAGTCCATGACCGGCGCGGCGAGGTCGCTCTCGCCGATCAGCGCGCCGGCCGCGCCATGCGCGGTCGGCACGATGGCGCCGATCTTGTGCGCGAGCGCCGCTTGACGAAGCGCGTCGAGAAGGAAAGACCACGCGCCGTCGACATCCTCATGCGGATAGGGCGGGCCGGGCAGGACGCGGCTTGGCGCCGATTTTTCCCAGAGCAGCCGGCCTTCGTCGAACAGAGCCAGCTTGACATTGGTCTTGCCGATATCGAGGACCGCGACTGCTTCGCCCATCGCTCAAGCTCTCAAGGCAGATGAAACATCTCGACGAGCGGCGCCGAGACGGGCGAACCGTCCGGATTGGCGGCCATGATGTCCTTCATATGATCCCACCAGCGGCGCATGATCTCGTGGCGCGGCAACTCGTCCATGCGATGATCCGCGCCGCGCTCGAGATAAGCGAAGAGAATGTTTGTCTCAGGATCGAGATGGATCGAATAATTGACGATTCCGGCTTGTTTCAACAGCGCCGAAAGCTCCGGCCAGATCGCGTCGTGACGGTGCCTGTACTCGTTCGCGCAGCCGGGGTTGAGAAACATCTTGAAGGCGTAGCGTTGCGACACGGGGCCTCGCGATGTATCATTCCCGCGAAAGCGGGAATCCAGGCTGCGCTAGCCCTGAGGCGCGGCGGTTCTCTGGATTCCCGCTTTCGCGGGAATGACAGCGGCGAATGGATGGTCCCGGCCGCGTTGCGCGGCCGGGAGGAGTCAAAATCAGAAGTCGAAGTCCTTGATGTTCTGCTTGGTGAAGATGAAGGGCGGGCCAAGCAGGATTTCGCTGCCGTTGACCACGTTCAGCTTGCCGAGCTTGCCGGCTTCGACCGAAGTTGCGCCGGGCTTCAGCTTGCCGTCGACGACGGCGCGCATCACCTCGACCGCGGCGTAGCCGAGATCGACCGGGTTCCACAGCACGACCGACTTGACGCAATCGGCGTTGACATAGGGCTTCATCGCGTTGGGCGTGGCGAGGCCGACGACGGCGACCTTGCCGCAAAGCTTGGCCTTGGTCACCGCCTCCGCCGAGGCGGGCGTCGCGACCGAGGTCATGCCGAACAGGCCCGAGAGCTTGTCGCCGTATTTGTTGATCAGCGTCGTCGCCTGGTTGAAGGACAAGTTGTTGTCCTCCTGCGCTTCGACCGTCTCGAGCCATTTCAGCTTCGGATGGCACTTCTGCGCGTAGGCCCACATCTCGGCGATCCAGCGCGCCTGGTTCGGCGTGGTGAAGGTCGAGGTGACGATGGCGAAGGCGCCGTCCTCGCCGATCTCCTTCGCCATGTTGTCGATCATCGCCTTGGCGATGCCGTTGAACTCCGCCTGGTTGACGAACCACTGGCGGGCGTCGGGCGTCGAGTTGGCGTCGTAGCCGACGACATCGATGCCCTTCGACAGCGCCTTCTTCAGCACCGGCGCGATGGCGACCGGGTCGTTGGCGGCGAACAGGATGCCGTCGACGCCGCTGGTGATGTAGTTGTCGATGAAGGTGATCTGGTCGTCGATATTGGCCTTGGTCGGGCCGTCGGTCTTGACGCTGACGTTGCCCAGCTCCTTCGCCGCGTCGGC
>DATGLU010000527.1:0-7090 GCA_035294045.1 Roseiarcus sp.
CCTGGAAGGTATGCCGGCCAACTGGGTCGAGTTCCGGGATTTCAACGGGACTTTGATCTATTTCACGACCTTGGTGACGTATCGCTGCGCGATTGCCGAATTGCGCTACGGCCTCGACGGCGCCAAGCCGTTGCAGCGTTACGATCTGCCGGGCTGCAACGCCAATGATCCGTTTTCCGTCCCAAGCAGCGCCAAGCTCTACCTGAAGGCGTCGGCCAAGACCAAGGCGATCAGCCTCCAGATTACCTGGCGCGACGGAACCGAATCGGACATCAGCACGATCGAGCGCAATTGACGCGCTGCGGTCATTTGCGCGCGTCAAAAGAGGAAAAGCTCATGGACCTGCATCTCGCCGGCAAAGTCGCGATCGTCACCGGCGGAAGCCGCGGCATCGGCAAGGCCATCGCGAGGGCCTTGGCGCGAGAAGGCGCGGATGTCGCGCTGGTCGCGCGGGACAAGGACGCGCTCGCCGCTGTGGCGGCGGAGATTTCCCGCGAGAGCGGCCGAACCGCCAAGCCCTTCGCCGCCGATACGGGAGACGATTCCAGCGTCAAGGCGGCGGTCGCCGGCGCGCTTGCCGCGTTCGGCCGCATCGATATTCTCGTCAATTGCGCCGCCCAGCCGGCGGGCCAATCGGCGCCCCCCAAGCTCCCCGAAATCACGGCGGACGCGCTCTGGGCCGAGGTCAATGTCAAGGTGATGGGCTATTTGCGGATGGCGCGCGAAGTCGCCGAGGCGATGGCCCGGCAAGGCGGCGGCCGGATCGTCAATATCAGCGGCCTCGCCGCGCGGACGACAGGGTCGACGATCGGCTCGATCCGCAATATCAGCGTCGCGGCTTTGACCAAGACTCTCGCCGAAGAGTTGGCGCCGAAACATATCTCGGTCGTCTGCGTCCATCCCGGCCTCACCCGCACCGAGAAGACGCCGGACGTCGTGCGCCGCCGCGCCGCTGCGCTTGGCGTCAGCGCCGGGGATGTCGAAAGGACGATGGCGGCGGGCAACCTCGTCGGCCGTTTGATCACGGCCGAGGAGGTCGCAGACCTCATCGCGTTCCTCGCCTCGCCGCGCGCCGTCGCCATCAATGGCGACGCGATCGCCGCCGGCGGCGGCGCGCCGGGCTCGATCCACTACTGAACGCGTCTCGCGCGTTAACCCTTCATTTGCGCTACGGCCAGTTTGGTGAACGGCGCATGAAGGAAACACATAAAATGCCGGCGGTTCGCAAGACAAGCCGCCGGAGTCCGCAAGCAAAATGCGTCGAGCGTATGCGTCCGCTTTGATCTTAGCGCTTTCCGGCGCGGGCCTCGCCGCCCTCGCCTGTCCCGCGCTCGCCGACGGGCTCTACCGGACCGATACCGGGCCGGGCCCAGCCGACTTTTCCGGCGTCAGCCTTGGGGTCGACGCCGCCGCCGCCCTCGGCTCGGTCGGCGGCGCCAATCTCTCCGGACCCGCCGGCGGCGCCCATGTCGGCTACAATTTGCAACGCGGCGGCCTGGTCGGCGGCGCCGAAGTCGACGCCTTTTTCGGCCGCCTCCGCACCGGCAGCCTGGGCTCGGGCTCGTTCGACCAGGATTTCCTGTCCTCGGCGCGGGTCAAGGCCGGCTACGCGTTCGGCGACATGCTGGCTTATGGAACGATCGGCTGGGCCTATTCGACGACCTCGTACCAGGACTCTTCGGGCTCGGCCAACAAGACGGTGCGCGGCGACGTTCTCGGCGCCGGCCTCGAATACGCCCTGACGCGCAGCGTCTCGATCCGCGGCGAATACATGTTCTACGATTTCGGCAAGGCGAGCTATGTCACGCCGTTCAGCTCGAAATCTTTGAGCACGTCGACCAGTCTCCTCCGCGTCGGCGCGAGCCTACACTTCTGAGCGGTTCTGCTCAGCGCCGCGCGCCCGGCGCGAAGCAATCTACTCATCAGGTACTTCGCTGTGAATGGATTGCTTCGCTTCGCTCGCAATGAAGACAGAGACATTTTTTCTTTAGAGTATTTCGAAACGCACGCGTGAATTGACAAGGCGACGCGCCAAGCTCCTTATTAGCCGATACCTTGTCTTTTCGGGGCGCTAATCGTTGCTGGGCTGTTTTCATCCGCACCCACGCTGTTTTTTTAGACGGCTCGGCGTTGCTTGCCTCGCGGTGCTCCCGGCGCCCGCGGCGTTCGCTGATTCGTCAAATTCGCCGTCCGCCGCGCAAACCTCGCCCGATTCGTCTTCTAGCGGCAATCTGTTCGGCGATTGGGGCGGCTTAAGGCCGGCGCTGAGCAAGTTCGGCGTCACGATGAGCCTCCAGGAGCAGAGTGAAATACTCGGCAATCTGAGCGGCGGCCGGCGGCGCGGCTTCGATTATGACGGGCTCGCCACCGGGACGCTGCAACTGGATACGCAGCCAGCCTTCGGCTGGGCCGGCGGCCTTTTCAATGTCAGCGGGCTGCAAATCCATGGCCGCGGTTTGAGCGCCGACAATCTCCTGACCTTGCAGGCGGCGAGCGATCTCGAGGCCGAGCCGGCGACTCGGCTCTGGGAGCTGTGGTACCAGCAGAAAATGTTCGGCGATAAGCTCGACATCAAGATCGGCCAGCAGAGCATCGATCAGGAATACAACAACAGCCCGAGCGCCGGGCTCTTTTTCAACGCTGCGATGGGCTGGCCGGCATTGCCTTCCGCCGACCTGCCAGGCGGCGGCCCGGTCTATCCGCTGTCGGCGCTCGGCGTTCGAGCGCGCGCCCACCCGACCGATGCGATCACGGTTCTAGCGGGCGTGTTTAACGGCAGCCCTGTCTACAACAATCTCGGCGATCCACAGAGGCAAAACCCCAGCGGAACCAGCTTTCCGCTCAAGGGCGGCGCGTTGGCGATCGCCGAGCTGCAATATGCTTATCCGGGCGCGGGAAAGGCTGCGCCGCTTGCCGGCGTCTACAAGCTTGGCTTCTGGTACGATAGCGAGAATTTTGCCGATCTTCGCTATGACGCCGCCGGCGTTCCGCTGGCCAATCCGGCAAGCTCCGGCGTCGCAGCGCGGCGGCGCGGCGATTACGGAATTTACGCCGTGATCGACCAAGCGATCTACCGCTTCGGGGGCGACGAGAACCGCGCCGTCAATCTCTTCCTGGAGCCGTCGTTTACCCCTTTGCAGGATCGCAATCTGATCAGCTTCAGCCTAGATGGCGGATTGGCGATGCACGGGCCTCTCGTTGGCCGGACCAACGATATTGCCGGCCTGGGACTCGGCTATGCCCAGGTCAGCGCCAGCGCAAGCGCATTCGATCGGGATCAAGCCTCGTTCAATCCCGGCGTTTATTCGCCGGTACGCCATGCCGAGACGTTCATCGAGGCGACTTACCAATACCAAGCCGCGCCGTGGTGGCAGATCCAGCCGGATTTTCAATATGTGTTCAATCCCGGCGCCAGAATTCTCAACCCGAGCGCCCCGGCTCAAAAAATCAGGAACGAAGCGATTATCGGTGTCCGAACAAATATTACGTTCTAATTCGCCGGAGGGCCGGCGCGGCGTCACTTTGTAATTTGTTTAAACAAAAGAATGAGGCGTAACGCGCGGGTATTATTCGTACATTGCGTTCTTTTACATTGGTCCTATTCCAAAAGAGACGAAATTGTTTGACGTCGCTTCTTGTCTTTTCTAACCACCAGGCGACGCGCTGAGATGTTCGGCGCGACGCAAGCGGAAAACTGATGGGCATGGCTTCGTCGCAGCTCGACGAGGGCAGGTCGCTTGAGTTTGAGCAAGGGGCGAAGCATGGGGATCCAAGTGAATGTCAACGCCATCCGTACCGCCGGCGCCGCCCTATGCGCCGCCGCGCTTCTCGCGGCGGCGAGCGGCGCTCGGGCGGACAGCTTTCTTGAAGGGTTGCGCCATCATCCGACGCTGGCCTCGACGATTCCCGACAATGGCGATTTGAATCCTTACGCCGTCGTCGTCGCGCCCGTCTCCTCGGGCAAAATCCAAAAAGGCGACGTGCTGGTCGACAATTTCAACAACGTGTCGAACCTGCAGGGAACCGGCGGCACGATCGTCGACTACAGCCCCGCGACGCAGAAGACCACGCTCTTCGCCAAGCTGCCGCAGAATCTGCCGCAATGTCCCGGCGGGATCGGCCTCACCACGGCGATGACCATGCTGTCGAGCGGCTGGGTCATTGTCGGCTCGACGCCGAGCACGGACGGAACGACCGCGACCAAGGGCCAAGGCTGTCTTCTCGTCTTCGATTCAAACGGCAATCTGGCGACCGTCTGGTCTGGCCCGCAGATCAACGGTCCGTGGGGCAATATGGCGACGATCGACCGCGGCGATCAGGCGACGCTGTTCGTCAGCATGTCGGGCTTCGACGTGCCGGGGCCGGATAAGCTCGACCCTGTGACCGGCGAGCCGGTTATCGTGCGAAAGGCGACCGTCCTGCGCATCCGCCTGACGATTCCCGCCGGCGGCCCGCCGAAGATCGCAGACGAGACCGTCATCGCCGATGGCTTCGGCCAGCGCGCGGACAAGGACGTCTTTCTGATCGGACCGACCGGCCTGGCTTTGATCGGCGACACGCTCTATGTCTCGGACGCGGTCGACAATCGCATCGTCGCGATCAAGGACGCCGCGACACGCTCGACCAGCGCCGGCGTCGGGATCAAAGTGGCCGAAGGCGGCATGATGCAGCGGCCGCTCGCGCTGATCGCGACGCCGCAAGGCCATCTCGTCGCCTGCAATGCGAGAAATGGCCAGGTCGTGGAGATCGATCCGGTCTCCGGCAAGCAGATCGCCGCGAAATGGATCGATTCCAACGAGGCGCAATCGCCGCCCGGCAATGGCGATCTCTTCGGCTTGGCCATGGCGCCGGACGGCCAGGGCTTCTATTATGTCGAGGACGACGTGAACATGCTGGCCAAGGCGACGCCATGACGCATGGTCGCGATAAGCCAATCGATGCGAGCCGGCGCGGCTTTCTCGGCGCGAGCTTGGCGGCTCTCGCCGGGTCAGGCCTGGCGCCGGACAAAGCGCGCGCGCTCGACGCCGCGCCGGCCGGCGGGGCGCTGGAGCAGGCGACGGAGCCTTTCTTCGGCGTTCATCAAAGCGGCATTCTGACGCCGCCGCAGGCCCATACATACGTCGCCGCCTTCGACTTGACCGTTGAGAAGCGCGAAGACGTGATCCGCCTGATGCGGCGCTGGACGCGGGCCGCGGCCTTGCTCAGCGTCGGCGAACCGGTCGAGGTGCCGAGCGCGAAGGACTATGGCGACGCGCTCGATCCGGCCGATGTCGTCGGCCTTGGCCCGTCGCGGCTGACGCTGACCTTCGGCTTCGGCGCAGGTCTTTTCGTCAAGGACGGGCGCGACCGCTACGGCCTTGCCGGCCAAAGGCCGGACGCTTTCGTCGACCTGCCGAATTTCCCCGGCGAGCAATTGGCGCCGTCGCGCACCGGCGGCGATCTCCTGGTCCAGGCTTGCGCCGAGAATCCGCAAGTCGCGTTCCACGCGGTGCGCCAACTTTCCGGTCTGGCTTACGGCCTGGCGCAAATCCGCTGGGTGCAGACCGGCTTCGTCTCCGATTACGGCGCCGGCAAAACGCCGCGCAATCTGATGGGCTTCAAGGACGGCACCGGCAATCCGCGCGCGGACGATTCCGAAGACATGGACAAAATCGTCTGGGTCGGCGCCGAAGCGCCGCCCTGGATGCGCGGCGGCTCCTATCTCGTCATCCGCCGCGCGCGCATGGCGCTGGAGCATTGGGACCGGATGAACATCGCTTTCCAGGAGAAGACGTTCGGCCGCAAGAAGCTCTCCGGCGCGCCGCTCGGCGGCGAGAAGGAATTCGATCCGATCGACCTTGCCAAGAAAGACGCCAATGGCGATCCGCTCGTCCCGGAAAATTCGCATGTCCGCCTCGCGCATGAATTCGCCCTGCAAGGCGCGCGGATCTTCCGGCGCTCGTACTCTTACAATGACGGCGCCAATGTCACCGCCGAGCGCTGGCCGCCCTGGCGCCAGGGCATGGAGTTCGACGCGGGGCTCGTGTTCATCTGCTACCAGCGCGACCCGCGCAGCGGCTTCATCAAGATTTTCGAGAAAATGTCGCGCTTCGACATGATGAACCAATTCGTCACCAATACCGGCGGCGGGCACTTCGCCTGCCCGGCCGGCGTGGCGAAGGACGAATATCTCGGCCAGCGGCTCTTCGAGGCGGGCGTGTGACAATCGCGGTCGTGCGGCGTGGCGTCTAAAGCTCGCCAGGATAGATGAGGGGCAGCGGCGCGCCGTCGCGCTTTCGATAGACGAGAAAATCGGAATCCAGCGTCAAGATGGCGTGGCGCGCATGAATTTCCGACATGCGGACGATGCAGGCGTCGGCCAGAGACATGGGAGTGTCTCGATATTTTCGCATTAACTTGCGCAAGTCGCCGACATGCTCGTCGGCGCGGAACGCCACGCGGAGCGCCCCATTTTCGATAAGCGCAAGCACCGTATCTTGCGCCTTTGGAAAACGGGCGAGCAGATGCATCGTTTCAGCAAGCACCGGCTCGCAGAGCAGGAGCGGCGCATCGAGTTCCTCAATGCGCTCCACCGCCCAACGATGGCGCTGTTCAGCGCGATCGAAAAAAGCGACGATCGGTCCGGTGTCAACGACTGCCGAAGCCATCGCGTCCAAAGCCGGCGAGATGGCGAGGATTGGAGGCGAGGTCGGCGACGCCCGAGTCGATCGCGCCGCGCGCCGGCGCCATCAGCTTGGCGAGTTTCGGCGATTCGCGCGTCCCATGCCGCGACTCCAAGACGAGACGGAGCCCCTCCTCGATCAGGTCACGGATTTTGCGGCCGCGCAACGCCGCCTCGGCTTTCGCCTTTCGATAGAGCTCGTCAGGCACCTCAACAGTGGTTTTCATTTGTTCTCCCAATTTCCATAAATCCATATTTATGGCGCCACGCGTGAAAACTCAACGTCGGCGCCTGTCGGTAGCACACGATATGTCCGGTTTAGGTAGCACACGATCTGTCCGGTAGCGTCTGGCCCTTTTGGAGGGTTTGGTGCGCCGGTCAGAAGCCCTTCAGGGTGTTCGTGTGTTGAGGTTTCTGGACATTTTGGGC
>DATGLU010000528.1:0-3086 GCA_035294045.1 Roseiarcus sp.
GCCCAAAATGTCCAGAAACCTCAACACACGAACACCCTGAAGGGCTTCTGACCGGCGCACCAAACCCTCCAAAAGGGCCAGACGCTACCGGACAGATCGTGTGCTACCTAAACCGGACATATCGTGTGCTACCGACAGGCGACGCCTCGAAAGTGGCAAATAGGGCGTCTTTCCGCTATAGTACAGTTATGAAACGCGACGAGGCGGTCAGCCGATTGAAGGCGCACGAAGCCGATCTGCGAAAGCTCGGCGTCGAGCGGCTGTTTCTGTTTGGCTCGACCGCGCGAGATGAAGCCGGAGACGCAGCCGACGTCGATCTTTTCTTCGATTATCAAAAGGGCAAGTTCGGCCTATTCGAGCTGATGGAAGTGAAAGCCTTCGCGGCCGACATTCTCGGGCGCCGGACGGATATCATGACCCGCGACAGCCTGCATAAGACGCTACGCCGGCAGATCGAAGAGACGGCGGTGCGTGTGTTCTAGTGGCCGCACGCTCGCTCATTCCTCGCCTGACGGACATCGTAGAAGCGTGCGAGCGCGTTCGCGGCGTGGTCGGCGACATGCCCCTTGAGGTATTTGAAGCCGACTGGCGGCGGCAATGGCCGGTCGAGCGCGGCGTCGAGATTCTTTCCGAGGCGAGCCGCCGCCTCCGGACGAACTGAAAGCACGCCATCCCGAAATTCCGTGGCCCAAAGTAGCCGGTATCGGCAACGTCCTGCGGCACGATTACGAAAGCATCGCGGCGCCGGTAATGTAGAGGCTGGTGCAGGCGGATCTGCCGCTCCTCGAACGCGCCTGCCGCGCCGAACTCGACGCGTTACGGAATCCCGGAGCGCCATGACGCTGCTCGCGGAGGATGGAAGGCTTTTTGCTCAGCGAGGCGACCAGCCTGCACATTCATCAAGGCGACAAGGATCGATGCAGGCAATCGCCGAAGAGTTGATGGAAACCATCGGCGGTGTTTTTGACGCCGCTTCAGGATACTCTCCGGCCGGGCGGCCAAAACGCCAAGCGGGTTCTCTCGATCGACTGATCGCGACCTTCTGCTTTGTCGAAAGGACAGCCCAATTGCCCTCCGCCTCCCGATCGGCTCTATTGCGGCGCAGCATCAATGGAAACGCGCCATGAGAACCCCTCGCAAATTCTTCGAGCCGCTCGCGATCGGCGCGCCGCGCCCGCGCGATCCGCCGGCGCGGCTCGAGCGGATGATCCATTTCATCCCGCCGCATATCGACAAAATGCGCGCCAAAGCCGGCGAGATCGCCGCCGAGGTCGACGTGCTGCTCGGCAATCTCGAAGACGCAATCCCGATCGAGGCCAAGGAAGCGGCGCGCGCCGGCTTCATTGCGATGGCCAAGGCGACCGATTTCGGCTCCACGGCCTTGTGGGCGCGCGTCAACGCGCTGAACTCGCCGTGGGTTCTCGACGATATGGCGCAGCTCGTCGGCGAGGTCGGCGACAAGCTCGACGTGCTGATGATTCCGAAAGTCGAGGGCGATTGGGACATCCATTTCGTCGATCAATATCTCGCTTTGCTCGAAGCGCGCCATGGCCTCAAAAAGCCGATCATGATCCATGCGATTCTGGAGACGGCGCAGGGCGTCAACAAGATCGAGGACATCGCGGCGAGCTCGCCGCGCCTGCATGGCGTCAGCCTCGGGCCGGCGGACCTCGCCGCCTCGCGCGGCATGAAGACGACCCGCGTCGGCGGCGGCCATCCTGCCTATCGCGTACTTTCCGATCCCGGCGTCGGCGCGCGGGTTGGCGCGCAGCAAGACCCTTGGCATTACACCATCGCGCGCATGGTCGACGCCTGCGCCGCCAATGGAATCAAAGCTTTCTATGGGCCGTTCGGCGATTTTTCCGATCCCGAGGCCTGCGAGGCGCAATTCCGCAACGCCTTTCTGCTCGGCTGCGCCGGCGCCTGGACCTTGCACCCGAGCCAGATCGCCATCGCCAAGAAAGTCTTCTCGCCCGATCCGGCCGAGGTCGCCTTTGCACAGAAAATTCTCGCCGCGATGCCGGACGGCTCGGGCGCGGCGATGGTCGACGGCAAGATGCAGGACGACGCGACCTGGAAACAGGCCAAGATTCTCGTCGATCTCGCCCGCCAAGTCGCGGCCAGGGACGCCGCCATGGCCAAGCTTTACGCCCTCTCATGACCGTCTCGATGCACAAGGACGGGCCGGTCACGACGATCGTCCTCGATCGGCCGGAGGTAAGAAACGCCGTCGACCGCGCGACGGCGGAAGCCCTGGCCGAGGCGTTCCGTACGTTCGAAGCCGATTCCGACGCCTCGGTCGCGGTGCTGTGGGGCGCGGGCGGAACGTTTTGCGCCGGCGCAGACCTCAACGCGTTCGCCGCCGGTCGCGGCAATCGCGTCGCGCCGGACGGCGACGGGCCGATGGGGCCGACGCGCATGGTCCTGTCGAAGCCGGTCATCGCGGCGATTAGCGGCCATGCGGTGGCCGGCGGTTTGGAGCTCGCCTGCTGGTGCGATCTTCGCGTCGTCGAAGAGGACGCGACATTCGGCGTGTTCTGCCGCCGCTGGGGCGTGCCGCTGATCGACGGCGGAACCGTCCGGCTGCCGCGCCTGATCGGCCTCAGCCGCGCCTTGGACATGATCCTGACCGGAAGGCCGGTCGGCGCGACAGAGGCGCTGGCGATCGGCCTCGCCAACCGTATCGTCCCGAAGGGCGAGGCGGTGGCGGCCGCGCAAAAGCTCGCGGCGGAAATCGCCCGCTTTCCGCAAGCGACGCTGCGTGGCGACCGCAAATCGGCCTATGAGCAAAACGGGCTGGAACTATCGGTCGCTCTCGCCAACGAGTTCGCGATCGGCCTGCGCAATCTCGACGCCGCCCGCAAGGGCGCGGCGCGCTTCGCCGGCGGTCGCGGCCGCGGCGGCAGGTTCGACGAAATTTGAGGCGGGCGGGCTTCCCCTTCTCCCCGCCTTGCGGGGAGAAGGTGGCGCGAAGCGCCGGATGAGGGGCTGCGCAGGACTCGAAAGGTACGCGCCTCACGAAGCTAACCAGCAGACTCCGCGCCGCCCCTCATCCGGCCGTGCTGCGCATGGCCACCTTCTCCCCG
>DATGLU010000529.1:0-4586 GCA_035294045.1 Roseiarcus sp.
ACGCCTCGTCCCGCTGGCGCTGCTGGGCGTTCTTGCCGCGCAATTCCTGCGCGAGCGGCGCGAGGAAGACTCCGGCGAGGACGACCCCGGTTGAATGCCGCAGCCCGGCCGGCGCGCACCGCGTCCTAGATCGGCGGGAAGACGTCGCCGGCGCGCGCGAGCAATTCGCGGGCGATACGACCGTCGACCTGCATCCGGCGCACCAGTTCGTCGACCGAGGCGAACGCCTCCTCGTCGCGGATCCGGGCGATGAAGGCGACATCGATGTTCTTGCCGTAGAGATCGCCGGCAAAGTCGAACAGGAACACCTCCAGGAGCACCGCGCCGTTGTCGAACATCGGCCGGCGACCGAAATTCGCCACCGCCTGGTAGCGTCGGCCTTCGACTGCGGCGCGCACGGCATAGACGCCGTGGCGCAGGCCGCAGGCCGCGTCGAGCCTCAGGTTTGCCGTCGGAAAGCCGAGTTCGCGGCCGCGCTTGTCGCCGTGGATCACCTCGCCGGACACGAACCAGGGAAAGCCCAAGAGCGCGGCGGCCTCGTCGAGCTGCCCCGCCGCCAGCGCGGCGCGGATCGGGCCGGAGGAGACCGGGCGTCCGCGCCATTGCAGAGGCGGCACCACGTCGACCGAAAAGCCGCAGACGCGGCCCTGCTCCGCGAGAAAGTCGGGCGAACCGGTGCGACCCTTGCCGAAATGGAAGTTGAAGCCGATGACCGCCCCGCCGACGGAATAACGCTCGATGAGGATACGGGCCACGAACTGCTCCGCCGTCAGGCGCGCCAGCGCGGCATCGAAGGTGAGGACGATGGCGCCGTCGAGCCCGGTCGCAGCCAGCAGCCGCAGCTTGCTCGCCTCGTCGGTCAACTGAAACAGCGGTTCGCCGGGATGGAAGAAGGTGCGCGGATGCGGCGTGAAGGTGAGCACCGCGGCCGGCCTGCCGAGAGCCTTGGCGCGTTCGAGCGCAACCGCGATCACCGCGCGGTGGCCGCGGTGGACGCCGTCGAAATTGCCCATGGCGACGACGGCGCCGCGCAGCGCGCCGCCGGACGGCGTATCGCGCTCGACGATAAAGCGTTTGCGCGCCATCGGCCTTCGATGGTTAAGAAAATGTTGCGCGGCGTAGGTGCCGTCGCCGCGCCGCCAAGTCAAGCGAGGCCGCCGTTTTGCCGGATTGCGCGCGCCGGCGTCAAATCTCGCGATTAACGCGAAATTCAAATTTGCAGCCGACAGTGAGGCGCTCGGGATTGCGTGTGCGTTGGGGCGTTTCCGCTTCGGAAAAACGAGCCGGACAGGCTGTGCTCGCGGGTCGGACCCCGTCGAAGGGAGCGTGCAATGGCTTTTGATCCGTCGATGCCCGTGCTCGTCGTGGACGACTACGGCACCATGGCCCGCATCATCCGCAATCTCCTGCGCCAGCTCGGCTTCGCCGACGTGGACGATGCCCGCGACGGCGCCGCCGCACTCGACAAGATGCGCGCCAAGCGGTACGGCCTGGTGATCTCCGACTGGAACATGGAGCCGATGACCGGCTACGACCTGCTGCGCCAGGTGCGCGCCGACCCGGCTCTGAAAAAGACGCCTTTCATCATGGTGACGGCGGAATCGAAGACCGACAACGTGATCGCGGCGCGCGAGGCCGGCGTGAACAACTACATCGTCAAGCCATTCAACGCACAGACGCTGAAGGCCAAGATCGACGCGGTGTTCGCCGCCGATGAAATGACCGAATCGGCGTCGGCGTAGCGTCTTGCCTCGCCTGTCGGCCGCGGAAGCGACGCCGCGCCGACGATTGCCGTCCTCTGCGGCTGGATGCCGCCTGCGGGTGCAGCGGCCATTGTCACCATGCGAGGCGGCGCGCGACCGCCTTCGGCGCCACGCCCGCGGCGGCGAAGATCGCGTTCAGTCCCGAAAGGTCCGGCGCCTCGCGTCCGCCCAGCTCCTCGGCATGAATGCCGGAAACGACGAACAGGCAGTCCAGACCGAAGGCGGTCGCGCCCTTCATGTCGGTTCGCACTGAATCGCCGATCGCCAAGACCCGCGCCAGCGCCGGCATCGCGCCGCCGCGCAGCGCGGCGGCGCGCTCGAGCGCCGCCCGATAGATCGGCGCGTGCGGCTTGCCGCAGTAGATCACCTCGCCGCCGATCTGCGCGTAAGCGTCGGCCAATGCGCCGGCGCAATAGACCAGCTCCTCGCCGCGCTCGACGACGACATCGGGATTGGCGCAGACCATCGGCAATGCGCGCGACCGCATTGTCGCCAGCAAGACTTCATAATCCTTCGGCGTCTCCTTGGTATCGTCGAACAGACCCGAGCACACCACGTAGTCGGCGCTCTCGACCCCGACGAATGCCACGTCGAGCCCGCTGAAGATCGGCAGGTCCCGCGCCGGGCCGAGATGAAAAACGCGTTGACCGCGCCGCTGCTGAACGATGCCGCGGGTCACTTCGCCGGAGCTGACGATCGCGTCGTAGGCCTGACGCGGCACGCCGAGCCGGTCGAGGATAGGACGCACGGCCGCGCCGGGGCGGGGCGCATTGGTGATGAGGATCACGGTGCCGCGGCCGGAGCGAAAGCGCGTGAGCGCCTCGCACGCCGGGGCGAAGGCGGCGACGCCGTTGTGCACCACGCCCCAGACGTCGCAGAGTAGAACGTCGTAGGCGCGCGCCAATGGGGCAAATCGCTCGATGATCTTGAGCAAGTTTGATGCCGGTTCAGATGTGGCCGACCATGCGCGCCAGCTGGGCGACGCCGCTCAGCGCCGGCGCGCCGTCGCCGCCCGGTGCGGCGCTGACGCCCTCTGCCTTGGTCGGCTCGCTCCTTGCGGCCGCGCCGACCGTCTGCAGCGCTTCCGCGCGCACCGGCCGCGGCGGTGAAAACAGGAATCCCTGGCCGAAGCGCACGTCGTAGTCGAGCAGATCGACCACGGTCGATTCGCTCTCGATCCCCACGGCCACGAGATCGATGCCGAAGCGGCCGAGCAGATCGGAAAAATCCGCCGGGTGGATGTTGGTCGCGGTGCCGCCGAGCCGGTTGAGCAGCAGCATCGCCGGAGCCTTGACGAAGCGGAAGCCGCGCTCGGTCAATTCGCGCGGCTCCACGCGCAGGTCCGAGAGATTGTCCATGGAGAAGCGGAAGCCGCGCTCGGCAAGCGCGGCCATGGCTTCGTGCTCGAGCGGCCCCATGGCGCGAACCGCGCTCTGACTGAACTCGAACACCAGCGACGGCGCGATCGCGCGGTTGGCCTCGACGAATTCCAAAAGCTGCGGGAACGAGGCATCGGACAGGCTGGCCGCGGAAAGATTGCAGAACAGCCCGACGTCGCGGTTCTTCAGCAAGAGCCGCCGGACCACTTGCACGCAGCGCAGGACCGAGAGGCCGTCGAGCTTCGGCAGCAGCCCGCCGGTTTCGGCGTAAGGGAGAAAATCGGCGGCGGCGATGATCTCGCCCTCGCCGATGTTGAGCCGCGACATCGCCTCGTAGTAGCGCACCTTGCGTTGCGGCAAGGTGACGATCGGCTGCAGGTAGAGCTCGACCCGCTGCGATTCGATGGCGCCGCGGACCACGGCGACGATGCCGTCCCGGTCGAGCCCGCCGAAAGCGCCGATCTTGCCGCCGACCGCCGGAGGCGGCGAAGCGGAAGACGGATCAGCCGGCTTGACGGCGGCGGACACGCTCGGCGCCGGCGGCAGATCGGCGACGGCCGGCGCGGCCGGCGCGACCGGCGCGGCGCCGCGCACCCGGCCCAGGGCCGCGTCATGGGCGGCAACGGCCTCGGCAAGCTCCTTGACCAGCCGTGAAAGCTCCTCGATCTCGGCAGCGAGCGGCTGCGACGTGGACAAAGCCCGGTCGAGGACCTTTTCCACCTTGCTCTCCATGGCGCCGAGCCGGCGGCCGAACTCGGCGAGCTGGCGCGCCAGATCGCCGGAGCCGCGGGCGATGCTGGACACCTGGTCGCTCACCTCGGCGCGGTCGCGGCGGCGGCCGGCGGCGGCGTTGTAGATCGCAAGCACGCTCAGCACGCCGAGCGCGATTAGGGCGGCGTCGGCGATCGGCAATCCGAAGCGAAGCAGCAGGACGGCGCCGACCGAGGCGGCAATGAGAACCATGCATGCAGCGACGAAAATGGCGCCGACGCGCACCATGCCGCACCCCGCTGATCCCCGCTCCAAAGCAATCCCCGAGGCCCGCACGCAGGACCCGGGGACCGCCGCGCAAACGCGGCGGCGAAATTGATTCGCCTCCGCAGGCTCCCAGTGTTCACAAGCGCGCCGCCGCCGCAAGTGCGCTCGCGCCGGCGGCCGCAAGGAAAAAACCCGGGGCGGCCGGCGCGTCGCGGTCGAGGCGGCGCGCTCGCTGCGCGAAGAACCGACGCGCGCGGAAGCTCCCGCAGGCCGCCGCGTTACATGACGGCGCGGATGACGCGGCCAACCTTTTCGAAAATCTCGCCGACCTGCGCTTCGCTCACGATCAACGGCGGGGCGATGGCCAGCGTATCGCCGCTGATGCGGATCACCAGATCCTCGTCCTGGAAGGCCCGCTCCATGGCTTCGTAGCCGCGCTCGCCGGGGGCGTCGGGCCGCGGGGCAA
>DATGLU010000530.1:0-3440 GCA_035294045.1 Roseiarcus sp.
TGAGCGCCACGCCGTTCAAAGTCGCGCCGGCGCCGCGGCGGGCGGCGAACAGCTCGTCCAGCATCGGATCATAGATGACGCCCGCTTCGATTTCGCGATCGCGGATCAGCGCGATGGAGACGCAATAAAACGGCGTGCCGCGCGCGAAATTGGCGGTGCCGTCGATCGGGTCGACCACCCAAGACGGCGCGCCTTCGGCGCCCGGCGCGACGCCGCCTTCTTCGCCGATGAAACCGTCTTGCTCGAAAATGCCGATCAGGCGGGCGCGGATCAGCTTTTCGACCTCGCCATCGACCTCGGTGATGAAATCCTGCGGCCCTTTGAAGCCGATCGTGAACGATTTCCGGTCGAGAAAGCGCCGCCGGGCGAGCGCGCCAGCTTCGCGCGCGACCGCACAAGCGGCGAGAAGGCGATTTTGCAACGCGGTTGCGTCAAGGCTCACGGGACGAACTCCTTAGAAATGGCTGAATGAGGCGCGCTGGAAGGCCATGACGCGGCCCCCCGGCGCGATGAATTGCGGCGCGCCCTGCCCCGCGACAGCTTCGCCGAGGCGCGCAATTCTGACCGCCGCTTCCGCCGCAGCGCGCTCGAAGGCCGGCGCCTCCGCCGGCGCGATCGCGGCGAGAACTTCGTAATCGTCGCCGCCCGTCGCGATCGTCTCGAACAGCCCTTTATCCGCGGCGAGCGCGGCCTCGGCGGCGGCGGAGAGCGGCAGGCGCGCAAGATCGATCCGGCCCGAGACGCCGCTGACGCGGAGCATCTTGACGAGATCGCCGACAAATCCGTCCGAAACGTCCATGCCGCCATGGGCGAATTGTCGCATCGCCGGCGCCAGCGCGTTGCGCGGCCGCGGCAGAAGATAGCGATCGAGCAAGAAGGCGCGGCTCGCCTGATCGAGCCCGGCCAGGGCCGGCGCGCCAAGCCTGAGCGCAAGGCCTAAAGCGGCGTCGCCCACCGTGCCGCTGACATAGAGGATATCGCCCGGCCTGACGCCGTCGCGCCGGGCCATCCGGCCCGCCTCGATCCGCCCGAAGGCGGTGATCGAGACCATCAGCGGCCCCGGCGTCCTGACCGTGTCGCCGCCGAAGAGCGGGCAGCGATACGTCGCCGCGTCCTCGCCGAGGCCTTCGGCGAAGGCGGCGAGCCAATTCTCTGTCCAGCCGCCCGGCAAGGCGAGCGCCAGCAGGAAGCCGACCGGCTCGGCGCCCTTGGCGGCGAGATCGGACAGATTGACCCTCAGCGCCTTGCGCGCGATCGCGCCGGGCGGATCGTCGGCGAAGAAATGCACGCCGCCGACCAGGGCGTCCTTAGTCAGGACGAGGTCGCCCGGCCGGCCAGCGAGGAGGGCCGCGTCGTCCTTGAGGCCGAGACCTTCGGGCGCGGCGATCGGCGCAAAGAAACGGGCGATCAGATCGTCTTCGCTCAAAGGGGCGGGCATGGCGGGCGAGAACCGGACGCGACGCCCGGCTTATTGCATAACGCCGCTCAAGTCCCTAATGCTCGCCGCGCTTTCTGGGAGCAAAGGCTTGGCCGAGACGTTCCGCCCGAAATCCGATTTCCTGGCGACGCTCTATGAGCGCGGCTTCGTCCATCAATGCTCCGATCCCGCCGGGCTCGACGCGAAGGCGGCCGACGGCTCGCTCATTGCCTATATCGGCTTCGACTGCACCGCGCCGTCGCTCCATGTCGGCTCGCTGGTCCAGATCATGCTGCTTCATTGGCTGCAGAAATGCGGCGGCAAGCCGCTCGCCCTGATGGGCGGCGGCACGACGATGGTCGGCGATCCTTCGGGCCGGGACGAGAGCCGGAAACTTCTGACCGTCCAGCAGATCGAAGCCAACAAGGCGGGGATTCGCAAGGTTTTCTCGCGGTTTATGACGTTCGGTGAAAGCAAGGCCGACGCAATCATGCCGGACAACGCGGAATGGCTCGCCAAGCTCAACTACATTGAATTCTTGCGCGAAGTCGGCCGGCATTTTTCGGTCAACCGGATGCTGGCGATGGATTCGGTGAAGTTGCGCTTGAGCCGCGACCAGGAGCTTTCTTTCTTAGAATTCAATTATATGTGCCTGCAAGCTTATGATTTTGTGGAGCTTCATCGGCGCTATGGCTGCATCCTGCAAATGGGCGGCTCCGACCAATGGGGCAACATCGTCACCGGCGTCGATCTCGGCCGCCGGCTTGGAACCGCGCAGCTTTACGCGCTGACCTCGCCGCTGATCACCCTGGCCTCAGGCGCGAAAATGGGCAAGACCGCCGCCGGCGCGGTCTGGCTCGATCCCGACCTGCTGTCGCCCTACGATTACTGGCAGTTCTGGCGCAATACGGAGGATGCCGACGTCGGCCGCTTCCTGCGCCTGTTCACGACTCTGCCGATGGGCGAAATCGCAAAGCTTGAAAGCCTTTCCGGGGCGGAGCTCAACGAAGCCAAGAAGGTCCTTGCTAACGAGGCGACGCGGCTGCTTCATGGCGAGGCGGCGGCCGCGGCGGCGGCCGAGACTGCGCGCCGCACTTTTGAGGAAGGCGAAGCGGCTGAAACCCTGCCGACTTTCGAAACCCCTTTGGCGGATTTCGATGCGGGCCTCGGCGTCCTGACCGCCTTCGTCCGCGTCGGTCTCGTCGCCTCGACCGGCGAGGCGCGCCGCCAGATTCGCGGCGGCGGGCTGAGGGTCAACGACGCGCCGGTGACGGACGAGCGCGCAGCGCTTGGCCGCGACGCGCTCGGCGCGAACCAGGCGGTCAAGCTCTCGCTCGGCCGCAAGAAGCACGTGCTGCTGAAGGCCGTCTGAGCGGCTCTTAAAGCTTCGGCGCTGACAGCGCCGAGGCCCAATGCGCGAGCCGCTCCTTGAGCGCGCGATCCTGGCCGACGCCGAGGCTTTTCTCGTCGAGCCGCTCCAGTTCTTCGTAGAAGAAGCCGTCCCCTCCTCGCTCGCTCCAAAGAGATTGAAGCCGGCGGTTCGGGTGAGAGCCATGCCGCAGCGTAAACGACATCCGGGTCCAGATCGTCGACAAGTCCTGGGCCTGGCCGACCCAGCACAGGCCCGCCGCCGGACAGCGTATAACGTAAACGCCGGGCGCGACTTTTCTCTCCTTGTAGGCCGCCGCGGCCGCTTTCCGATCCACTGGCGCATTTGCCTCTGCATCTCGTGCATGCGGTTAAAGCGCAAAGCCACCGTCGGCGAGGTGGATCTGGCCGGTCGTGTAGCTGCTCTCGTCGGAGGCCAGATAGACGGCCAGCGCCGCGATCTCCTCGGCCTTGCCAAGCCGCCCCATCGGCTGGCGATCGATAAAGGCCTGGCGCACGGCCTCAGCGCTCTGGCCGGTCTGCTTGGCGAGCGTCTCGATGCGCTGGTCGAGCGACGGGCTCTCGATCGTGCCGGGGCAGATGGCGTTGCAGCGGATTCCGCGCTTGATGAAATCCGCGGCCACCGCCTTGGTCA
>DATGLU010000531.1:0-7554 GCA_035294045.1 Roseiarcus sp.
CGCATCGCCGCGCCCGGCAAGGTGGATGTCGCCGGCGAGGACGGCAAGACGAATTCGCTTGAAGCCAAGGCGGTCGTCATCGCCACCGGCTCGGATGTGGCGCAATTGCCGGGCGTCGAGATCGACGAGAAGCGCATCGTCTCCTCGACCGGCGCGCTGTCGCTTGAAAAACCGCCGGCGAAACTGCTCGTCGTCGGCGCCGGCGTGATCGGGCTCGAGCTCGGCTCGGTTTGGGCGCGGCTCGGCGCGGAGGTGACCGTGGTCGAATTCCTCGACCGCATTCTGCCCGGCATGGATGGCGAAGTCGCCAAGCAGTTCCAGCGCCTGCTCGAAAAGCAGGGCTTTAAGTTCCATCTCGGCCATAAGGTGACGAAGATCGACAAGAGCGGCGCGAGGCTGAAAGCGACGGTCGAGCCGGCCAAAGGCGGCGAAGCCGTCACGTTGGAGACGGATGTGGCGCTGATCGCGATCGGCCGGCGGCCTTACACCGATGGGCTGGGCTTGGAGGCGATCGGCGTCAAGACCGAGCGCGGCCAAGTCGCGATCGATCAAAATTTCCGCACCAATGTCGAGGGCATCTACGCGATCGGCGATGTCGTGCGCGGCCCGATGCTCGCCCATAAAGGCGAGGACGAAGGCGTCGCCGTCGCCGAGATTCTCGCCGGCCAGCATGGCCACGTGAACTACGACGTGATCCCGAGCGTTGTTTACACAAGCCCCGAAATCGCCTCGGTCGGCAAGACCGAGGAGGAGCTGAAAAGCGCCGGGATCGCCTACAATGTCGGCAAGTTCCCCTTCTCGGCCAATGGCCGCGCCCGCTCGATGCGCAAGACCGACGGCTTCGTCAAAATCCTCGCCGACGCGGCGACCGATCGCGTGCTCGGCGCGCATATTATGGGCTTCGCGGCTGGCGAGATGATCCATGAGGCGGCGGTGCTGATGGAGTTCGGCGGCTCGGCGGAAGACCTTGCGCGGACCTGCCACGCCCATCCGACGCTATCGGAAGCGGTGAAGGAGGCGGCGCTCGGCGTCGCCAAGCGCGCCATCCATCTGTAAAAGCCGATGCGGCCGCTCCTGCGGGGCTGGCGCGGCTTCTGCTTCGCCGTCTTCGCGGCTCTCGTCGTCGCCGGTTCGATCATCGCCACGCGCGCCGGCGACCGTCTCGCCTTGTGGCGGATCGTCCATGACCAGTGCGTCCCCGACGAAAAGGCCAATGGCGCCCCGGCGCCGTGCGAGGCTGTCGATCTTTCAGGCGGCGAAGAAAGGGGCGTCGCCATCCTCAAGGACCTTGTCGGAATCGCGCAGTTTCTTGCCATTCCGACGCGGCGGCTGACCGGGATCGAGTCGCCGGAACTCCTCGCTGCCGACGCGCCGAACTATTGGCGCGCCGCCTGGGCGGCGCGCGGCGCGATGGAAAAGCGCCTCGGCCGGACCTTGCCGCGCCAAGCGGTCGGCATGGCGATCAATTCCTCGCTGGCGCGCAGCCAGGACCAGCTCCATATCCATATCGATTGCATCGCGCCGCAAATCGCGGCGACGCTCGTCGTGCATGCGGGCGAGTTGACCGGCGAATGGCGGCCGCTGTCCGTCACGCTTGCCGGCCATCGCTATGTCGCGCGGCGGCTCGATTCGCCCGATCTCGCTGGCGCCGATCCGTTCCGCCTGCTCGCCGACGGCGATCCCGGCGCCCGGGCGCATATGGCGCTTGAAACGCTCGTCGCGATCGGCGCGCGCTTCGCGGACCAGGACGGGTTCGTCCTGCTCGCCGACCGCGCCGATCCCTCCGCCGGCGATCTGGCGCATGGCGAGGATTTGCTGGATCATCGCTGCGCGATCGTGAGGTAGGTACGAGCGTTGCCGTTTAATCCCTTCTCCCCGCGAAGCGGGGAGAAGGGATTACCGCCCCTTCAGCACCAGCCGACCGCGCTCGACCGAGTAGCTCTGCAGCCGGTCGAGAAAATTCGCGCCGAGCAGGTTTTCGTTGAGCGCGCCGGGACGAGCGATCAGCGCATGAACGTTGCGCACGACGATCGGGCCGATGGCGATGCGGTCGAGCACCGCTTCTGCGGCGCGGGTTGCGCCATTGGCGGTGGTCACGTCGACATCGTAGTCGAGATTGGCGACATCGACGCCCATTTTCCTGGCGTCCTCCGCGCGCAGGACCACGGTCGAGGCGCCGGTGTCGAAGAGAAACGAGGTCGGAACATTATCGACCTTGGCGGCGATGATGAATTGACCGCCGAGGCGGCGCGGCACGATCACTTCGCCGCCTTTGCCGACGGTGACGTCGCCTGGCGAGAGTTCGGCGATCACCCGGTCGGCGATGTCGCCGAATTCGAACCGATAGGCGTAGACGCCGGTCAGCCCGACAATCAGGACGAGCCAGATCAGCGCGCCGCCCAAAGCGCGCGCCAGGTCGCCGAGGGCGACCCGCCGCGAGCCGATGCGCGAAAGGAAAGCGGTGAACAGGGCGGCGCCGAGCGCGGCGAAGGCGAAACGCCTGTGATCGAGGCCGAGTATCGGCGTCTCGGCCGGAACCGCCAAGAGGAGGAGCCCGGCGAAAACCAGAATCCCGATCGGCAGAAGATAGCGCATTTCAGCCGCGCTCCCGCGCCGCGACTCTGCCGCTTCGCGCCTTGCGCGACCGGGCGCCGCGAAGCCGCGCTTCCAGCCCGGCCATGGTTGCGAGCCGTTCGGCCTCGCTCAGCCTCGGCCAGGCGGCAATCTCCTCGGCCGTGCGGCCACAGCCAATGCACAGGCCCGAAAGCGGATCGAGCACGCAGATGTTCTGGCACGGGGTGGAGGGACCGGGCATGCTTTTTAGTTAGGCGGCGCCTGCCCCGATGAGAAGGCCGAGGAGGCAGGCGATCTCGGCAAGTTGTTGCGAGGCTCCGCCGACATCGCCGGTTTGGCCGCCGATCTGTCGACGGGCGATGGCGACCATCGCCAAGGCGGCCGCCCAGGCCAGCACGAAGGCGAGGAGGGCGCGGCCGAGCCCGAGAACGCCAAGGCCGAAGATCGCGGCAAGAGCGAGCGAGGCCGCGACGCTCTTGCCGAAAGCGTCCGCGCCGAGGCGGCCGACGCTGGCCCCGGCCCCGTCGGACCGCGCCGGAGCGAGCAGGGCGAGCGGCGCCACGCTGCAGGCGCGGGAGACCGCGCCGGCGAGAAGAAGCGCCGCGGCGCCGGTCGCGACGCTCTCCCCCGTCAGCGCGGCAAGCGCGGCGGCGCGCAGCAGCAGCGACAGGACGAGCGCGGCGGCGCCATAGGCGCCGAGGCGGCTGTCGCGCATGATGTCGAGCTTTCGCTCCCGGGTCGCCCCGCCGCCGAACCCGTCGGCGACATCGGCGAGGCCGTCTTCGTGCAGGCCGCCCGCGACGAGGATCAGCGCGCTCACGGCGAGGGCGGCCGCGACGAGCGCCGGCAAAGCGAGGGCGCGGGCGGCCAACAGGACGATCGCGCCGCAAGCGCCGATGATCGCGCCCGCCGGCGGCGCGTAAGGGGCGAGGCGCTTCAGATCCGGTACGGCGAAAGGCGCGCGCTCGAAGCTAAGCGCCGGTACAGGAAGGCGGGAATAAAATCTCAGCGCTTCAAGCGTTCGCGCCGCAACGTTTCTGAAAAACGACGCGAGGCTGCCGGAATAGGCGAAGGAACGATGTTGAGGCATCCACGGAGTCGCAAACAAAGGCCTTGGCGTCTACCTCTCCCCGCCTTGCGGGAGAGGTACGGTGAGGGGCTTGGAACGTAAAACTTTGAGGCCGGAGCAAACCGACCAGCCGCTCACCTTACCTCTCCCCGTTCCGCTTCGCTACTTGGGGAGAGAGGATCCAGGCGCCGCGCACGCCCGGAATCGATGAGCCAGTTCACGTTTTAACTGAAGCCTTCACGAGCCTTTGCGCGCCGCCTTCAGCGCATCTTCGAGCCGCGCCTTGGCCGAGCCCGGCTTCAGCGGCTTCTGCTGGCTTTCGTGGGGCGCCCAGCCGGAGAGCCAGACGATGTCGAACGTCGCGCGCAGCCGGCCGTCCTCATCGGCGAAGCGCTCGGCGTAGATTTGGCCGGCGCGCGCCAGCACGTCGCGGCGCAGAAAGCGCCGGCTGCGGGCGATCAGGACATTGGTCGCGCCCATGGCGCGCAGATCGCGCATCAGCGCGATCATGTCGGAATAGCGGACGACGACGCGTTCGAGATCGACGACCGGCAGCGCGAAGCCGGCCCGCTGCAACAGCGCGCCCAGCGCCCGCACATCGGCGAAGGGGGAGACCCGCGGCGCCGCGCCGGCGAGGATTTCCGCTTCGCCGGCGGTGAGGCTCTGGCGCAATTCGGTCAGCGTGTCCCCGCCGAGCAGGCAGGCGAGAAGCAGCCCGTCCGGTCTCAGCGCCTGCCGAATCTGGATCAGCGTTCCCGGCAGGTCGTTGACGCTCTGCAGGCCGAGGAGCGAGCCGACGAGATCGCAGCTTTGCGGGGCGAGAGCCAGGCGCTCGGCGTCGCCGACGAAAGCGGGACAGTGCGGCTGCGCGGCGAGAAGGGCGCTCGGCGCGGCCTGCGCCGCGAAGTCCACCCTCGGATCGCGGATCAGCGCCTCCGCGCCATGCGGCCCCGGGGTCGCGATATCGACCGCGACCGCGAACCGCCGCGTCACCAGCGCCAGGCGCTCGGCGAAATCCTCCATCGCCCGGCGGAGCAGGAAATCGGCGCCCGCCGCGCCGAGCCGCGCCGCGCGCTCCAGCCGGGCGCGGGCGAGCGAAGCGTCGAAAATTTCAGGCGCGGCCATGGCGCTGGCTTAACCTCGGCTAGGCTCTCGCGCAAAGCCGCCGGCCGCGTTAGCCTTCGCTCATGCTGGGCCTCTCTTTCGACGCCGTCGCCGACGCGCCGCCTTGGCCGCGGCGGGCGCTTGGCGCCGCCGCGGCGCTCGGCCGCGCCGCGCTGGATTTCGTTTATCCGCCGACCTGCCTTGCATGCCGCAGCGCGGTCGCCGAATCGGACGCGCTTTGCCCACGATGCTGGCGCGAAATCCGCTTTATCGAGCGCCCGTTTTGCGAGCGGCTTGGCACGCCGTTCGAGCAGGATCTCGGCCCCGGCCTGATTTCGCCGCAAGCCATGGCCGATCCGCCGGCCTATGGCCGAGCGCGGGCGGCGGCGCGTTTCGAGGACGGCCCGGTCCGCCGTCTCGTCCATCGCCTCAAATATTCCGACCGGATCGAACTCGCCCGGCCGATCGGCCGCTGGATGGCGCGGGCCGGCGCCGACATTCTCGCCGGGGCCGATGTGCTGGCGCCGATTCCGCTGCATCCGCTACGGCTGTTCGCGCGCCGCTTCAACCAGGCTGCGCTTTTGGCCGCCGCGATCGGCCGGGAGGCGGACAAGCCTTGCGACCTTACTCTGCTCGCCCGGGTCAAGGCGACCAAGGCCCAGGTCGGCCTCAGCCGAGCCCAGCGCGCCGAGAATGTCCAGGGGGCATTCCGCGTCCTCCCCGGCGCCGAGGCGCGGGTCAAAGACAAGCGAATCGTGCTGGTCGACGATGTCCTGACTTCAAGCGCCACCGCCAACGCCGCGGCGCGCGCCTTGCTGCGGGCCGGCGCAGCCTCTGTGGATATCCTCGTTTTCGCCCGGGTTGTGACGGGAGCGTGACCGCCTATATGGAGCTTGCCGCGCCTTCCATGCTAGGACGGCGGAATTCTTTGACTGCTCGCAAGAAAATGCCTCCGATCACCATCTACACGACGGCGACTTGCCCCTATTGCCTGGCCGCTAAGGCTTTGCTCCGCCGGAAGCGCGCGGCCTTCGTCGAGATCGGCGTCGACGGCGATCCCCAAGCGCGGGCGGCGATGGCCGAGCGGGCGCATGGCCGGCGCACCGTGCCGCAGATTTTCATCGGCGAGCGCCATATCGGCGGCTGCGACGACCTCCACGCCCTGGAGGCCGCCGGCGAACTCGATCCGCTTTTGGCAGGCTGAGCGATGATCAAATACGCGCTGGTCTGCGAAAAAGACCATTCCTTCGAGAGCTGGTTTCCGGATAGCGAATCGTTCGATCGTTTGCTTCGGCGCGGTCTCGTGGCCTGCCCCGAATGCGATTCCTCCAGGGTCGCCAAGGCGTTGATGGCGCCGGCGGTGGTCGGCGCGAAAAAAGCCGGGGCGCCCGCGGCCGTCGAATCGCAGCCGGTCAATGTCGCCCTGGTCGACGAGCGCCAGCGGCGCCTGCGCGAATTGGCCAAGGAATTGCGCCAGGAAATCATCACCAAGACCGACGATGTCGGCCGGCGCTTCCCGGAGGAGGCGCGGGCGATTCACGCCGGCGATGCGCCGGCGCGCTCGATTCGCGGCCAGGCGACGATCGAGGAGGCGCGCGCGCTCATCGAGGAGGGCGTCGGCGTGCTGCCGGTTCCGCAAATTCCCGACGAGCTGAATTGACGCGGGCTATTTATTTAGCGTCGAGCTTGAACTCAGAGGCTTCGACGACGAGGGTGCCGATCATCGTGCCCACCGAGGCGCGGAACGGCGCCAGGACATGCGCCGGTTCGATTGGCGCCAGCCAGACTTCCATCTGCTTATTATTGATCATGAACTTGACCGCCGGCCGGTCGGGATTGTGACCGGCGATCGGCACATAGCGGGCCGAGCAGACGACGACCGGCCCGCTATAGCCCTTGGCGGCGACCCGCCTCTGGCCGACATAGGTCAGGCGCAGGTCGAACCGCGTATAGCCGTCGAAAATCGGGATGGTGCGATTGCAGGCGGCCGGCCCGATCAGGGGCTGGTTGGCGGCCACCGGAACGATGGTCGCGCCGACCGGATCGACAATGCCGCGCTCGTCCTGCTGGCGGAGCGGAACGCGTCCCGGCTTCTCCTCGACCGGCGGCGAAATGTCGACGCCGGTGACAACGCCTTCGTTCAGCGCCATCCGGACGGTTCGCGTCATTTTCGAATTGGCCGCCGTGGTCGCGAAGCTCGCCGGCAAAACCCGTCCGTCGGCGATCGCCCCCGCGCCGGTCGCCGCGCCTTTGGCGTTCGAAAGCATCGTCGCCAGACCGACGATCTTGGCGTTCGCCTCGATGCGATAGGCGGTCGGCGAGACTTGCCCGTTCACATCCGCCGTTCCGATCGGCAGGCCGATCAGCGAGACATTGTAGACGGCGCGCCACGTCTCGGCGCGTGCGCCGGCGAGCCCGACCTGCGTCGCCAAGATGGCGGTCACGAGAAAGGCGGCGCGACGGAGGGAGAAGGCTCGCGAGCAGGCGTCCATGCCGAGGATTTAAGCTTGAGAGGAGTGATTCGTCTCCTAGCATCCCTTGTCGCGAATTCCGACCGCAAAATGGCGAAAACCATGGGTCGGCGGCTTAACGGCGCGCGGGTGATTCTTTTGCCGATCCGGCAAAGTCAAGACTTGCGGTCGGACGGCGCGTCGCCCTAACATTGCCTCCATGGTCGAAACCCTCGTCACCATCCGAACCGCGCGGCCAGGCGATGAAGCCAAGATCGCCGATGTGCACGACGCGGCTTGGCGCGACGCTTATCGCGGCATCATCCCCGGCCGCGAGCTCGAGCGGATGATCGCGCG
>DATGLU010000532.1:0-6470 GCA_035294045.1 Roseiarcus sp.
GATTGTAGCCGCGGTCGACGACCGCGGCTCAGCGCCGAAAGACGGCCGCGGTCGGCGACCGCGGCTACAGGCTCTCAGCCTTTGCGGCCGATGGCGAGAAATTTGGCGGCGCGGGCTTCGCGCAATTGCTCGGCCGACATATTGCCCAATTGCTCGAGCGCGCCGGCGATCGCTTCGCCCGTCGCCGCGATCGCGGCGGGCGGATCGCGATGCGCGCCGCCGAGCGGCTCGGCGATGATCCCGTCGATGATCCCAAACTTCAACAGATCTTGCGCGGTAATTTTCATGCTGGTGGCGGCGTCCTGGGCCTTGGCGCTGTCGCGCCACAGGATCGAGGCCGAGGCCTCAGGCGACGCGACCGTATAAACCGCATGCTCCAGCATCAGCACCTTATTGGCGGTGGCGATGGCGACCGCGCCGCCCGAGCCGCCCTCCCCGACGATCACCGCGACATTCGGCACGCCGAGCGTCAGGCACATATCGGTCGAGCGGGCGATCGCCTCGGCCTGGCCGCGCTCCTCCGCGTCGATGCCGGGAAACGCCCCGGCCGTATCGACCAAAGCGATGACCGGCAGGCCGAAGCGGTCGGCGAGCTCCATCAATCGCGCCGCCTTGCGATAGCCCTCCGGCCGCGCCATGCCGAAATTGTGCCGCAGCCGGCTTTCCGTGTCGTCGCCCTTCTCCTGGCCGATGACGCAGACCGAGCGGCCGCGGAACCGGCCGAGGCCGCCGACGATCGCCTCGTCCTCGCCGAATTTGCGGTCGCCGGCCAAGGGCGTGAAATCCTCGATCAAGCCCTTCACATAGTCGGAAAAATGCGGCCGGCCCTGCATGCGGGCGACCTGGGTCTTCTGCCAGGGCGTTAGCGCGCCATAGAGATCCGCCAGGGCCTTGGCGGAGCGAGCTTCGAGCCTGGCGAGCTCTTCTTGAAGAGCCGGCGAGTCCCCCTTGGCGGCCAATTCGCGGAGCTCGTCGATCCGGGCGTCGATATCGGCGACCGGTTGCTCAAAACTCAAATAGCTGCGCATTGGCCCTTGATTTTAAACGCCGGCGAAAGGCGCGCGGAAACTGGCGGGACGGGTCGGGGAAGTCAAGTTATCACCGGCGCGATCGGGGCTAATCAGCATCGCGCGGCGCGGCTTGCTCGTCCCGGCGATCGGACGCAGCATGGATGACGCCTTCTCATGTCTTTGAACGACCGCCCCGATGAACGATTCCGCCCGCTCCGCTGTGCCGCCCGACGACCTGATCGAGGCCGCCAAGGAAGTCCGCATCCGTCAGGACCTCACCTTGACCGCGCTCGGCAAAAGACCGGCCGACAAGATCCTCCGCGTCGGCCGCCTTCTCGACGTGCATACGCGCACATGGCGGGAGGATTGGGAGATCGCGATCAAGGGCCGGCGCATCGCCTTTGTCGGTCCGGCCGGCTCCTATCAGGGCGAGGCCGCCGAGCGCTTTGACGAGCCGCGCCTCGCCGCAATTCCAGGCTTCGGCGAAGTCCACAAGCACATCGAAAGCTCGCATCTGACGCCGGAATGGGAGGCCGCCCTCGTCCTGCCGCGCGGCAATACCTGGACCTGCGAGGCGAGCCACGAATTCTCCAATGTCGACGGGGCGCACAATCTCGAATTCTGGCTCGAGGCGCGCAAGCGCGGCTCGCCGCTGAAAATCTTCCCGCTGCCCGGCTCGGCCGTGCCGCCGACCGCCTATGAATGGGGCGGCGGCTATTTCGGCTATGACGAACAGAAACGCTTCATGGCCGAGAGCTTGATGGTCTCCGGCCTCGACGAGGTGATGGACTGGCCGGCGGTGTGGAGCCCGGACAATCCGTCCTACAAGCGGCTCTGGGGCATGATCGAGGCGACCTTCGCCGGGCGGGGCGTGGTCGAGGGCCACGCCTCCGGCTTGCGCGACCTACCTTCGATCAACGCCTTCGCCGCCGCCGGCCTCGCCTCCGATCACGAGGTGCAGACGCCGGAAGAGACATGGGATAAGCTGGCGCGCGGATTGTTCATCGAGCTGCGCATCTATGCGATGCCCGAGATCATCAAATACCTCCTGGAAAAGAACCTTCCCGATTGGTCGCAGATCGCCTTCACCACCGACGACCGCAGCGCCTCGCATACGCTGAAGCTCGGCGCGACCGACCACAATGTGCGCCTCGCCATCGAAAGCGGACTGGCGCCGGAAATCGCCATTCAATGCGCGACGATCAATCCGGCGCGGCATATGCGGCTGACGCCGTTCGTCGGCGCGCTCGCGCCGGGCCGTTACGCCGATATCGTGCTGCTCTCGGACGTGCAGAAGCTGAAGATCGAGAAAGTCTGGGCGGACGGCGCGCAGGTCTCGGAGGGCGCGAACTATGTCGGCGCCGTCCCGCGCATCGCCTGGCCGAGCTGGGCGACGGACACGATCCACATCCAGCGGAAAGTGACGGCGGCGGATTTTGCGCTGAAGGCCGCGCCCGGCCGCGCGACGATGAAAGCCGCGGTGATCCGGCCGTTCCACTGGCATCCCAACTTCTACACGATGGACCTGCCGGTGAAAAACGGCGAAGTGCAGCGGCTGCCTTCGGAGGCTATCACCAAGTTCGCGATCGTCGACCGCTTCTCGGGCGAAGCGAAAATCTCGAAAATGTTCTGGCGCGGCTGCGGCCCGGCGACGCCGAAAACCGCGCTCGCCTGCTCCGTCGGCCACGACAAGCACAATATCTGGGTCGTCGGCTCGTCCGACGAGGCGATGGCCATGGCGGTCAATGCGCTGGTCGAGACGCAAGGCGGCTGGGCTTTGGTGCGCGAGGGCAAGCTCGCCGCGACGGTGCGCTTCGAGATCGGCGGCCTCATGTCCTGCCGCCCGGCCGAAGACCTCGACGCGGAAATGCAGCGTCTCTACCAAGAAGCCGAGAAGGTCGAATGGATGTACGAGCCGACCTTCCGCCCGCGCTGGTATCCCGGCTTTCCCGAGCGGCTGATCTTCGCGACGCTCACCTGCGCCCCCTGGACCTGGGTCCTGGTCGCGCCGTGCGAGCAGGCGCCTGAGGGGTTCGTCAACGTGCAGACCGGCGAGACGCATCCGGTCGTGTGGTGACAATGGCGCTCCGGAGCCGCTTGGAACCCGACGGTCGCGCCGCCATCGAAGCCCCATCTCCCCGTGGAGCGAAGCGCAACGAGAAGAGGCACGGAGAGGGGGCCGGTCAGTTATCACCACCCTCGAAGCTAAAACGATCCGCTCGTCTCCGTACCTCTCCCCGCTTCGCGCAGGGCTGTCGGGGAAAGCCTGCGCCTCGGCGGAGTTGATGACTTGCTTTCGACGCCGCGGCGCCACGCCGCCCGATTGCCGTCAACCCGCCATGGCGCCTCGAAGGTACGCGCGAAATGATATCCGCTCGCGAGGCGCCATGGCGGGTGCTTCCCTACGGGTGACTGCGATCGCTCGGCGTGGCTTATTGGCGCCCAAGACGTTTCGGTTGCAAAAGGCCATCGAGGCGGGCGCGGGTCAAAGCTCGCGAAGCGAAGCGGCGCGACCGGCGAAGCCGGCTTGGCCTCGAGGCGCGCCCGCCTCGATGGCAGCGCGGCGCCTGGGATCTGCATCGTTGCGCGTACTCGATTTCTGAGTCTCGACAATCAGAAGCCGGCGAAGAACTCTCGATGTTTGCTTCTTGCGCGAGGTCCGCGCTTTCGCAGTTCAACTCACCCTCAATTTCCTCGGACAGCCCTGCGCCCGGCGGGACGGGGTTAACGTACCCTCCTCCGCCGCGCATTGGCCAGCGCCGCCGCGCGCAGCGTCGTCGCACTGTCGACCACCTGCGCATATTCGCCATGCATATGCGCCAGGGACAACGCATGCACATCCTCAGCCGGCCAGAGCCGGCCGCTGAGATCGCGCTTATCCGCCGCCCAGCAGGCGTCCGCGACAACGAAGACGCGATAGCCCAGATTACCGCCATGGCGCACCGTCGCCTCGACCGAATTGTGGGTCAGCGCGCCGCAGATAACGAGCGTCGTCGCGCCGATCTCGTCCAGCGCCTCTTCGAGCCGCGTGCCGATGAAAGCGCTGTTGGCGTGCTTGGCGATGATCCGCTCCTCGGCGAGCGGCTGCGCCAGGGCCTTGAATCTGTGGCCCGGCGCGCCGGGCCGATAAGGCGAGCGCGGATCGAGCAAATCATGGCGGACATGGACGATCGGCAACGCCTCGGCGCGCCAAGCCGCGAGCAGCGCCGCGATTACCTCCTCCGCGCCATCATTGTTGCGCGGCCCCCACGAGGCGTCGTCGATCGCCTCTTGCACATCGATGACCAGCAATGTCGAATCGCAAGGCAGGCGCATGGCGCGCATAAACCCCGTCTAGCGCGGCGCGAGGACCCAATAATCTAAATCGAGGATCACCGCGGCATCATACCCCTCGCCGTCCCGGTCAGGAAAGTCGGCGCAGGGCCGGTTCTTGGTCGCCACCGTCCTCACCCGCAGCGCGCCGACATCGTCGCGCCCCGGCAGCGGCGCGCGCGCCAGCACCTCGCTCCAGGCGAAGACGGTATCGCCGGCGAAGAGCGGGGCGGCGTGGCGGCCGGCATTGATCGCGGCGATGTGGAAAGCGTTGGCGAGGCCGTTGAAACTTAAGGATCGCGCCAGCGAGATGACATGGCCGCCATAGATCAGGCGGCGGCCGAAGCGGCCCTTCGCCTCGCTGAACTGATTGAAATGGACCTTGGCGTTGTTCTGGAAGAGCCGCGTCGCGATCTGATGCTCGGCTTCTTCGATCGTAACGCCGTCGACATGGTCGATCTTTTCGCCGACCGCGTAATCGCCCCAGAGATGGGGCGAGCCGGCGAGGACGGCGTCATAAGCCCCGCGATCGATCTTCGGGCAGGCAGCGCCGAGCGCATCGACGCCGACCGCCGTCGGCAAGTCCGGGAAGAATGCCGCAGGCGCCGGCGCGTTGGGATCGCGCTTGCGCACCATGACCCAGCGGACATAGTCGAGGACGATCTCGCCGCGCTGGTTGAAGCCGTTGGAGCGCACATAGACAACGCCGCTCTGGCGGTTGGAGTTCTCCTTCAAGCCGATGACTTCGGACGTGGCGCTGAGCGTGTCGCCCGGATAGACGGGCTTCAAGAAGCGGCAATCCGCATAGCCGAGATTGGCGATCGCATTGAGCGAAATGTCGGCGACGGTCTTGCCGAAGACGATGTGAAAGGCGAGCAGGTCGTCGACCGGGCTCTTCGGATAGCCAATCGCGGCAGCGAACGGATTTGACGATTGCACGGCGAAGCGCGAGCCGAAAATCGCCGCATAGAGCGCGGCATCGCCCTCGCTCACGCTGCGCGGGGTCGGATGGCGCAGCGTCTCGCCGAGGCGGAAGTCCTCGAAGAAGCGCCCCGCCGCGATCTTCTCCGACGCGCCCGCCATGCTTCTTCCTTGGTTGACTGTAACCGCGGGTCGCCGGCCGCGGCTACGGCGTCGGCCGCGGTCGTCGGTCGCGGCTACAGCGCGGCGGCTCTAAAACACATAAAGATAGACGTAATAGACGATGACGCGCTCGCACAGCATGACGAGGAGCAGCAGGATCACCGGCGAAATGTCGATCGCGCCGAGATTGGGCATGGCGCGGCGGATCGGCCGCAAAACCGGCTCGGTCAGATTGTTGAGCAGCGTCCAGATCGAACGGACGAAATCGTTGCGGATGTTGACGACGTTGAAGGCGATCAGCCAGGAAAGGATCGCCGAGGCGATGATCACATAGGCGTAAAGCTGAAGCGCAATCAGGATGACATCGAGAACCGCGCGCATTCGAACTCCCCTCGGCTGGGCGGGCTCGGCCACGTCCGGAGCGCGGCCCATTCGGCGGGCAAAACGCCACCCGCGCCCCGCCGCGTTGACACGCTCAAGGCGGGGACGTAAAGACCCGCGCGACGGGGCTGTAGCTCAGATGGGAGAGCGCTGCAATCGCACTGCAGAGGTCAGGGGTTCGAATCCCCTCAGCTCCACCAGCCGGTCGCGCAGAACCGGCGGGAATTTCAAACCTGGAGAATAGCGCGCAATTTCCGAGGCTTAGCTGGGCGCCGTCCGGTCTCCCTTCGCTCTTTGCCGGTCTCGGGGCGCCTCTCGCCGGCCATTCGCCCGAAAGTCTCTCGGCGCAAAATTCCGTTTCCAAAGTTGCTATTCGGGACTGTCTTACGCCGACCAGATTGGGCCGCAAGGAGCGGCGTGAAAAGACCTGCTGGAGCTTTTGCCGACCGGCCTAAATTAGACGGAAGCGTCAGGCGCGGCTTGGCGCTTGGAGTCCGATGGCCCGCCACTGTTCGGGCCACCCCATTGGAAGATCAACCAGCCGTTTCAGACCTAGGCCGCGGGGCAAACGACCCTCCACCGCCGCAACCCTTCGATGTCATAGCCTTCGAGATCGGCGACAAGCGTCCGGATTCTGATTGTGGCTCCTCTTCCTCGACCGCGATCGCCTTCAGGCCAGCCGCA
>DATGLU010000533.1:0-2086 GCA_035294045.1 Roseiarcus sp.
CGGATGCGCTGGCTCTCGCCGCCGGAGAGGGTGCCGGACGAGCGCGACAGCGTCAGATAGTCGAGCCCGACATCCCGCAGGAACGTCAGCCGGTCGACGATCTCCTTCAGGATACGGCGGGCGATCTCGTTGCGCTTCTCGTCGAGCGCCTTGGGCAGGTTCTTCGCCCATTCGACCGCCTGGCGCACCGAGAGCTCGCTGATCTCGCCGATATGCTTGCCGTCGATCTTCACGGCCAGCGCCTCGGGCTTTAGGCGGTAACCCTTGCAGGCGTCGCATGGCGTGGCGCTCATGAAGCGCTGGATGTCCTCGCGCGACCATTCGCTTTCCGTCTCGCGGTAGCGGCGCTCGAGATTGCTGATCACGCCTTCGAAGGGCTTCTTCACCTCATAGGCGCGCAGGCCGTCCTCATAGGCGAAGCGGATTTCGTCCTCGCCCGAGCCATAGAGGATCGCGTCCTGCGCCTTTTTCGGCAATTCGCGCCAGGGCGTATCGAGCCTGATCTTGTAATGCTTGGCGAGCGCCGCGAGGGTCTGCGCGTAATAGGGCGAGCTGGAGCGCGCCCAGGGCGCGATCGCGCCCTTTCGCAGCGACAGGCTCGGCTCGGGCACGACGAGATCGGCGTCGACCTTCAATTGCGAGCCAAGCCCGCCGCAGACCGGGCAGGCGCCGAACGGATTGTTGAACGAGAACAGCCGCGGCTGGATTTCCGGAATGGTGAAGCCGGAGACCGGGCAGGCGAATTTCGAGGAAAAGAGGATGCGCTTGGGCTCGCCGTCCTCGTCCGCGCCATCGGCGAATTCGACCACGGCGATGCCGTCGGCGAGGTCCAAGGCCGTCTCGAAGCTCTCGGCGAGCCGCGCCGCCATGTCGGGCCGCACGACCAGCCGGTCGACCACGACCTCGATATCGTGCTTGAGCTTCTTGTCGAGCGCCGGCGCGTCGGCGATCTCGTAGAACTCGCCGTCGATCTTCAGGCGCTGGAAGCCCTTCTTCATGAAATCGGCGATTTCCTTGCGGTATTCGCCCTTGCGGCCGCGAATGACGGGGCTAAGCAGATAGAGCCGCGAGCGCTCGGGCAGGGAGAGCACGCGATCGACCATCTGCTGGACGGTCTGGCTCTCGATCGGCAGGCCGGTCGCCGGCGAATAGGGAATGCCGGCCCGCGCCCAGAGCAGGCGCATGTAATCGTGGATTTCGGTGACCGTGCCGACGGTGGAGCGCGGGTTCTTGGACGTCGTCTTCTGCTCGATCGAGATGGCCGGCGACAGGCCGTCGATCTCGTCGACATCCGGCTTCTGCATCATTTCGAGGAATTGCCGGGCGTAGGCCGACAGCGACTCGACATAGCGGCGCTGGCCCTCGGCATAGATCGTATCGAAAGCGAGCGAGGACTTGCCCGAGCCGGAAAGGCCGGTGAACACGACCAGCTTGTCGCGCGGAACCGTCAGATCGACATTTTTCAGATTGTGCTCGCGCGCCCCGCGCACATGGATGGCGCGACCCTCGAACAGCTTCTCGACCGCGCTCGGCGCGGCGGCCTGGGGCTTCTTACCATTGGCGGGTTTCGAACTCGGCATTTAAGGGACCTATCCGCATCCGAATCAGCAAAAAGGCTTGCGTCCGGGGCGCTCGGATGCTAGAACAAAATGAGAACAGACGAAAGGGGCTCGCCCCTAATGTAGTGCGAAGCGCGCGAGCGCCAAATCACGCTTTTCGCGCCGCGCTGTGGATAAGGCGAAGGGCGTGGGGATAAGGGGCCGGGCCGGCCGGCGCAAGGGCGCGGGAGGCGGTAAGGGTGAATGGGAATGTGCGGGCGCCGGCTGAAGCGGGTTCGGAAAGCCGAAAGGCGACCTTAGTTGAGCCGTTCGGGTTGCCTAAGCCGAGGCGGAGTTCCTCATTGTTTGCTTGGCGGAGCGATGCGCGAGAGAAAATCGAAGTCGAGCAATCGATGAGGATATGGCGCAAAGCGCGCAAACAGCCCAGCGCCGTCATGCCCGGCCTTGTGCCGGGCATCCACGCCGCGGCGTGCTTCGGCGCCGCGTGGATGGCCGGGACAAGCCCGGCTATGACGATGGATGATGAG
>DATGLU010000534.1:0-2032 GCA_035294045.1 Roseiarcus sp.
GGCCAAACAGAGACGATCATGTTGAAAGCCCATTCGTCGAACTTCCTGCGCGAGAACAACGCCAAGCAGGTCTGGCACCCGATGGCGCATCCGAGCGAGATGGAGAGTTCGCCGCCGCGCATCATCGTCTCGGGGGAGGGCGTCACTGTCACCGATATAGACGGGCGCCGGGCGATCGATGCGGTGGGCGGACTGTGGAACGTCAATCTCGGCTATTCGAACGAGGCGATCAAGAAGGCGATCGCCGACCAGCTTGCGGAGCTGCCTTACTATCCGGCGTTTCGCGGCTCGACCCATCCGCGCCTGATCGAGCTCGGCCACCGGCTGATCGAGATTCTGGCGCCGGAAAACATGCGCCGCGCGTTTTTTACCGCGGGGGGATCGGATTCGGTCGAAACCGCGCTGCGCATCGCCCGTCAATATTGGAAAGTCCGCGGCCAGCCGGAAAGGACGAAATTCTTGGCGCTGAAGAATGGCTATCACGGCACCCATTTCGGCGGCGCTTCGGTGAACGGCAATTCGAATTTCCGCCGCGCCTATGAGCCGCTTCTGCCCGGCGTGTTCCATACGCCGACGCCGTTCGTTTATCGCAATCCCTTCGGCGAGAGCGATCCGGACCGCCTCGTCGAGCTCTGCCTGGCCGCGGCCGAGGACGAAATCAAATTCCAGGGCGCCGATACGATTGCCGCCTTCATCGCCGAGCCGGTGCAAGGCGCCGGGGGCGTCATCGTTCCGCCGCCTGCCTTCCTCGCGAAATTGCGCGCGCTGCTCGACCGCCACGAAATTCTGCTGATCGCTGACGAGGTCGTCACCGCTTTCGGCCGAACCGGCCAGTGGTTCGGCTGCCGCCTCGATGGCGTCAAGCCCGACATGATGTGCATCGCCAAGGCGATCACGTCGGGCTATTTCCCTCTCGGCGCCTGTATCGTCAACGAGCGGATCGAGAGCGCGTTTCAAGGCAACAGGGACGCGCTCGGGACGATCTATCACGGCTATACCTATTCGGGCCATCCGGTCGGCTGCGCGGCGGCCCTCGCCTGCCTCGACCAGACTTTCGCGAGCGATTTGCCCGGCAATGCGGCGAAGGAGGGCGCGTTCCTTCTCGACGAATTCCGCAAGCTTGCCGAGAAGCGTGAAACGATCGGCGATGTTCGCGGCATGGGCTTGATGCTCGCTCTGGAAGTCGTCGCCGAGCGGGCGAACAAGACGCGCGCGAGCAAAGCCTATATGAGCGCGCTCGCCGATCATGCGTTCGAGGCCGGCGTGATGGTGCGGACTTCCGCCAATCTGGTGATCCTGTCGCCCCCGCTCATTCTCAAGCGCTCGGAATCGCGCCAGATCGTCGAGGGCCTCGATCGGGCCTTCGAGCAAGCCGGCGCGAATGCGGCGATCTGATCCATGGCCGTGACCAGCCGCGCCGCGCCGAAAGGCCTGCTGCTCGATTTCGGCGGCGTGATCTCGGTCACGTTCTTCGAGCGCCATCGCTTCACCGAGACGCTGCTCAGCCTCGCGCCCGGCGCCTTGACCTGGCGAGGGCCGTTCGACCCGGAGAACGACCCGCTCTGGCTGGCCATGCTCGCCGGCGAGATCAGCGAGCGCGACTATTGGGCGCGCCGCGCCGGCGAGGTCGGCCGCATGGTCGGCGAGGATTGGACGATGGCGACGCTGATCGCGCGCACGCGCGGCCCCGATCCCAATCTCCATATCCGGCCCGAAGCGATCGATGCGGTGCGCGGCGCGAAGGCGCGCGGCGTCAAGGTCGGCGTGCTGTCGAACGAGATGGAGCTCTTCTACGGCGCCGAGACCGTCGCCGCGCTGAAGGTGCTGCGCGAGATGGATGCGATCGTGGATGCGACCCATACGCAGATTCTCAAGCCGGCGGCGCGCGCCTACGCGCTAGGCTGCGAGGCGCTCGGCGTCGCCGCGGAGAGGGTCGTTTTCGTCGACGATCAGCCGCGCAATGTCGAGGGCGCGCGCCGCGCGGGCCTCGACGCCGTTCTTTTCGACGTGACGCGGCCGGCGGCTTCGTTCG
>DATGLU010000535.1:0-3045 GCA_035294045.1 Roseiarcus sp.
TTCGGAGGCGGTCGCGCCGCCGCGGCCGAGCTCGTCGCCGCTCTCGAAGACATAAGGATAGGGGATAATCTGCGTGCTCAAGCCCACTTCCAGCGTGGCGCCGAATTCGGCGACCAGCGGCTCCAATTGTTCGAGCAGATAGGCGCGGAACGCGGCGGGCTGGGTCAGCGTCGTCGTATAGATTCCCGCCTCGGGAAATTTCGCGAAGGCGCGCCGGCTCGACGGCTGCACGCCTTCCGGCCGGTAGATCACCCTGAGCAGCGGATAGCGGAACTTGGCGCTGATCTCGCGGGTCGGCTGGACTCCGTCTTCGAGGAAGCGCTCGACCGCGTCGCGCAACGCGCTCGCCGCGTCGTCGTAAAGCGCGGCGAGCCGGTCGATGGCCTGGCCCGGCGTCGCCATGCGCTCGAAAGGCCGGTGTGCGCTGCTGTTCAAGGATGTCCTTTCGTACTAAAGCGTATTCCGAGCGCGTCATTTGTCGAGGCGGAGGCTTACCCTCATCCGGCGCTTCGCGCCACCTTCTCCCGCAAGCGGGAGAAGGGTTGTAGCCGCGGTCGCCGACCGCGGCTACAGCGGGGCCGACGAAGGCTCCGGCGCGCCCCCTCTCCCGCTTGCGGGAGAGGGTTGGGGTGAGGGTGAGCCGCAGGCGCGAGTCAAACGGCCCTCCTCAGCGCGCCGCGATGCAGGCGATCTCGACCGAGAATTGCGGCGCGGCGAGCTTAGCCTCGACGGTGGCGCGGGCCGGCGTGTGGCCGGGCGCGACCCAGGCGTCCCAGACCGCGTTCATCTCGGCGAAGGTCTTGATGTCGACCAGCCAGATGTTTGCGGAGAGAATTTTCGTCTTGTCCGTGCCCGCTTTGGCGAGAAGCTCGTCGATCAGGCCGAGGATTTCCTTGGTCTGCTCGCCGACGCTCTTGCCGGCGGCCTTGTCGGCGACCGTGCCCGAGACGAAGACCGTGTCGCCATGCACGACCGCCTGCGACATGCGCGGGCCGACGCCGATCCGGTTGATGCTCATCGCTGTCGTCCTAAATTTAAGCCGGCGAAAGCCCGGGCGGGACGCCGATAAAATCGCGCTTGCCGATTTCGATGCCGCTATGGCGCAGGATTCCGTAAGCCGTCGTCACATGAAAGTAGAAATTCGGCAGCGCGAGATGGGAGATGTAATCGGCGCCTTTCATCTTCATCTTGTCGCCGCGCATCGGGAAGACGACCGGCTTCTCGCCGCCGGAATCGATGTCCTGCCGCTTGAGGCCGCGGAGATAGTCGAGGGTCTTGGCGATGCGCGCCTTGAGCTCGTCGAAAGTCGCCTCGTTGTCCTCGAATTTCGGCGGTTCGAGGCCGGCGAGGCGGGCGCCGGCGTTCTTGGCCCAATCGCAGGCGGCCTGCACCTGCCGCGAGAAGGCGAACATGTCCGGCCTGAGCCGCGCCGAGATCAATGCGGCCGGATCGATCTTGCGGGCTTCGGCATGCGCCTTCGCCTTGTCGATGATGGCGGAAAGCGCGTTGAGGAGTTGCTCGAAAACGGGGATGGTGGCGTCGTAAACCGACATGGGCTTCAGCCTCTCATTGGCTCGGCCAGTTTGGCGGCCGATTGGCGCGCACCTTGCACGGAATGGGCGCTTGGTTCAATGGGGAACGCCCTTCTCCCCGCGAAGCGGGGAGAAGATGGCCCAAAAGGCCGGATGAGGGCTACGCTGCTTCCGTCATTGCGAGCGAAGCGCAGCAATCCATTCATAGAGCGCCGCCCCGCGCATGGATTGCTTCGTCGCTTCGCTCCTCGCAATGACGGTTCTGGCGCAGCACACAACCCGGCCGTTCGGGCCGCCCACTCCCGCTGCGCGGGGCGAGGGAGGTACGGACAGCGGTAGGGGAGATTTCCTCATGCGAAGCTCGAAGCTCATCCACATCGTCGGCTGCCACGCCGAGGGCGAGGTCGGCGATGTGATCGTCGGCGGCGTGGCGCCGCCGCCGGGCGAGACCATCTGGGAGCAGTCGCGCTCCATCGCCCGCGACCAGAGCTTGCGCAACTTTCTCCTCAACGAGCCGCGCGGCGGCGTCTTTCGCCATTTCAATCTGCTCGTACCGCCGAAAAATCCGAGGGCGCAGATGGGCTGGGTCATCATGGAGCCGGCCGATACGCCGCCCATGTCCGGCTCCAATTCGATCTGCGTCGCGACGGTTCTGCTCGAGACCGGGATTGTCCCGATGCAGGAGCCGGAGACGCGGCTCATCCTCGAGCCGCCGGGCGGCCTGATCGAGGTCGTCGCCGCCTGTCGCGGCGGCAAGGCGGAGCGGATCAGCGTGCGCAACGTTCCATCCTTCGCCGATCGGCTCGACGCGCGGCTCGAAGTCGAGGGCCTTGGCGTATTGACCGTCGATACCGCCTATGGCGGCGACAGTTTCGTCATCGTCGACGCGCATGCGCTCGGCTTCAAGATCGCGCCCGACGAAGCGCGCGAACTCGCCGAGACAGGGATGAAAATCGTCCGGGCGTCAAACGAGCAATTGGCCTTCCGCCATCCCGAAAACGCCGAGTGGAGCCACATCTCCTTCTGCCAATTCGCCGCGCCGGTCATCGAGGAGAACGGCGTTCGGACCGGGCTCAACGCGGTCGCCATCCGGCCGGGCAAGATCGACCGCTCGCCGACCGGCACCGGCTGCTCGGCGCGCATGGCCGTGCTCCACGCCAGGGGACAGTTGAAAATCGGCGAGAGATTCGTCGGCAAGTCGATCATCGGCTCGAGTTTCGATTGCCGCATTGCCGGCGAGGCGACGGTCGGCGGGCGACCCGGAATCGTTCCGATCGTCTCCGGCCGCGCCTGGATTACCGGGACCACTCAGTTCATGCTCGATCCGAGCGATCCGTACCCCGCCGGCTACCGCCTCGCCGATACCTGGCCCGGCGCGGGACGCGATTTTTGAGGTGAACGCCGAAAGCGCATGCGCGGCTCCTATCCTCCCCCGCGAAGCGGGGGAGGGGGACCATGCGAAGCATGGCGGGAGGGGGGTACGCGGCCCATCAGAATAATCCCCGACTCAGCG
>DATGLU010000536.1:0-4802 GCA_035294045.1 Roseiarcus sp.
AGGTGAAATCGGCATGGCCCGGCCGGAACTTGTCCTTGATTTCACTGTAGTCTTTCGAGCGCTGATCGACATTTTCGATGATCAGGCCGATCGGCGCGCCGGTCGTGACTTGGCGCCCGGATTTCTCGTCGAGGAAAACGCCGGAAAGAATCTTCACTTCGTCCGGCTCGCGCCGCTGCGTGGTGAAGCGCGACGTTCCGGGGCGGCGCCGATCAAGATCGGCCTGGATGTCGGCGACCTCCAACGGGATCATCGGCGGACATCCGTCAACGACGCAGCCGATCGCCGGCCCGTGGCTCTCGCCGAAGGTCGTCACTTGAAAGAGACGTCCGAAACTATTGTGCGACATGAGCAATCCTTGGACTGCTGTTTAGGAGCGTGGCGGCCGAGCGTCAAACCGCGGCGGCGGCCCATGCGGCCGGTTTGGCGCCGTTCATCCAAAATTCAGGTGAATTTTGGGATGAGTCGGCCCGCCTGAGACGCTTCCGTCCCTTGGCTGAACACGGAGAAACAACTTGAAAAAGCTGCTTATCGCGCTCGGGCTCAGCTCGGCGCTCCTCGTTACGCCCGCTTTGGCTCAGACCGACCAGAACGCCGCCCCGGCGGCCCCGGCCGCCGAGAAGGCGCCGATGAAAGCGAAGTCTCATCATCATCATAAAGCCAAGCACGTGATGAAGAAGAGCAAGAAGGCCAAGCCCGCCGCGCCGGCCGACGAGAGCGCGCCGAAGAGCTGATTTGGCTCCTGGCGGCGCGACGAATGGAGCGCGCCGCTTGATGATGAAGACCGCGCCCCTCGCTTTTGCGGGACGGGCGCGGTTCTTTTTTGGCGCCGACTCGCGCGTCAGCCGATCCAGCTTGCCTCCCCTTTGTCGAAGACGAGCGCTCGTCCCTGCCAGATCGGCGCGCCGGCCGCCTCGGCGATCGGCATTCCGGCAAGCAGAGCGAGAAAGGCGCGCGCCACGCCGCCATGCGCGACGAGGAGCGCATCGTCCTGGCGCTCGACGAGCCAGGGCTTCACCCGTTCGAGCAGCATCGCATAGCTCTCGCCGCCCGGCGGCGCGAAGCGCCATTTGTCCTCTTCGCGCGCTTTCGCGCCGGCCGGATCCTGCGCCCACACTTCGCCCCAGGTCATCCCCTCCCAGGCGCCGAAAGTCAGCTCCTTGAGTCGCGCATCGACACGATACGCGTCCGGCTTCAAACCCATCGCCTGGCGCGCGAGCGCCATCGTCTCGCGCGTACGTTCGAGCGGCGAGGCCCAGAATTGGCGGCGCGCCTCGATCGCGTCGACCGTCGCGCCCATCGCCTTGCGCAGATAGCGCCCGACGGCGCGCGCTTGCTCGCGGCCGGCGCCGTTCAGCGCGATGTCGCGCTGGCCCTGCAGGCGGTTTTCGAGATTGTAGGCGGTCTCGCCGTGGCGCACGAAAATCAGCCGGTGCTCGAAGAGGCGCGTCATGGGCCGGATCGGTTTGGGATTTCGCCCGCTGCCTCCTACGCCGGGGCGGCGAAGTCAAGCGCAAGGAGAGAAAGCCGCTCCTGTCATTCCCGCGCAAGCGGGAATCCAGAAACCTCGGCGCTTGACGGATAGATCGTACTGGATTCCGCTTGCGCGGGAATGACAGGGAGGGCGGCCTAAGCGACCAGCTTGGGCGCGGCTTCGTGTCGCTCGACGCGGTTGCGGCCGCTGGACTTCGCCCGATAGAGCGCGCGGTCGGCTTCCCGCAGCATGTCGCCGAGCCGCCGCTGCGAGCGCGCGGCGTTGGCGACGCCGATGCTGACCGAGATTTGCAAGCCGCTCCGTGCTTCGGCGAATTTGATCGCCTCGACCGCGCGGCGCATCCGCTCGGCGATGGCGAGCGCCGTCTCGGCGCTGGGGCCGATCAGCAAGGCGGCGAATTCCTCGCCGCCGAGCCGGCCGAACAGATCGCCGGGACGCAATGCCTTTCTGACGCAATCGGCAAAGGCGCTCAGCGCGCGATCGCCCATTTCATGGCCGAAACTGTCGTTGATCGCCTTGAAATGATCGAGATCGAAAAGGAGCAGCGACGAATCGAGACCGTCCTTCTCCGCCGCGCCGATCTTGGCGTCGCCGCCGGCGAGAAACGCGCGGCGCGTCGCCGCGCCGGTCAAATCGTCCGTCGAGGCGACGACCCGCTGCTCGAGCTCGGCGCGCTCCTTCGTCATTGAGACGATGAGAATCGCCATCGCCAAAATATGCAGCAGCGATTCGAAGACGAAGACGGTGAACCACGGCCCGACGGCGAGGCGCGGCGAGTTCAGGCCGCCGGCCAGCGAGACCGGAATGCGAAACGCGCAAGCGGTAGCGTGGACGAAGAGGACGGCGACCGCCGGCAGGCGAGAGGCGAGACGCTCGGCGCGGCCGCCCCAGAACTCCGCCGCGCTGGCTGCGGTGTAGATCGCGAACACCGCCGACATCATGGCGGTGCGCCAAACCATCGATGCGTAGAAGGGCTGATAGCCGCAGGCGGCGAGCCAGAGCAGCGCTCCCGCGGCGATCAAGCCGGGCGGGGTCCTTTTGCCGGCGAAATCGCGCGCCGCCGCGAACATGATCCCATAGGCCAGGGCGAGCAGCCCGGTCGCGATGTTGATCGAGATGAAATCGGGGAGAACGCCGCGGCCGAACCACAGGCCGGCGGCGAGTCCGGCCAGGATGTCGCCGCCGCCCCATAGCGCGAGATAGAAATTGCGACGGCCTTGCGTCCAGGAGAAAAGGATCAGCGCGCCGAGAGTCGCTGCGATGATGGCGATGAGCGCAAGCGCCGTCGGAGCGTCAAGGGATATTGCCGACATTCTTCTTGGGGCTCCCGCTCGCCGCCTTTTCCCGGCGAATGTCGCCCGAACCTTATGGGCGATTGGTAAAGCGGCGATGGCTTTCGCCGAGCGTGTTTAACGAAGGCTTGGCGCGATCCGAAAGATGCCGAAAAGCGGCCGGGTCGGTCCGGCTTTGCGCAAGCGGGTCAAGCCGCGGGCCAACGATCGCCAGGCCGAGCCGGCTAAAAAATGCAGCCGCCGCTTAACCACTTTCTAGCCATGCGCCCGTAAGGCTACATTGCGGTGATTCGCGGCGCCTCGGCGGAGGCGGCCGAAGAGCTTGGCGTGCGGGTCCAGCGCGTTTTTTTGATCATGCGCCGAAGAAAATCATTGGGGGCCAGAGATTGCGCAGGACAACCCGGCCGCAAAGCGGGCTGGCGCGAGGGGACGCGGCTGAGGCGCGGCGCCTGATCGGCGCGCCGGCGGGCGCGTTCCTGCTCCTCGCGCTCGCCACGGCGCTGTCGCCGCGGGCGGCCCTGGCCGGCCAACCTTTCGCGCCCTTCCTCGCCGTCGAGCCGACGCGGGACAATCCCGCCGGCCTCGCCGTACTGATCGGCCTGGTTCTTTTCGCCACTTTCACCTCGATCCTGCATCTGGTCGGCCGCCGGCAATGGGCGCTGCGCGAAAAGGCGCTGACCGCCGAGCTGTCGCAGCTCCAGGCGCGGCTCGACCGCGCCAACCTCTTTCTCTCCTCCGATCAGCAGATCGTCGTCGCCTGGGGCTCGGCGACCGGCGAGCCGGATGTCGAAGGCGAATATTCCCTCGTCACCGACGCCCCGCTGCCGCGCCGCGTCCTCGGCTTCGGCGCCTGGCTCGCGCCGGAACCGGCCCAGAAGCTTGACCAGGCTGTCGAGCGCCTGCGGCAGCGCGGCGAAGGCTTTTCTCTCACCGTCGCCAGCCTTGCGGGCCGCCATTTCGACATCGAGGGCCGCGCCATCGCCGGCCGCGCGGTGATGCGCATCCGCGACATTTCCGGCGACCGGCTGCAACTCGTCCGCCTGCGCGAGAATCACAATCGGCTCAACGAGGAGATCGGCGCGCTGCGCGCCATGCTCAACGCCCTGCCGAGCCCGGCCTGGACGCGCGACGCGCATGGCCGCATCGCCTGGGTGAATGCGGCCTATGCGAGCGCCGTCGAGGCCAAGGACGCGATCGACGCGGCGGCGCGAGCGCTTGAACTGTTCGACCCCGGGACGCGCGAAGCCGCGCTCTCCGCCCTGCAAGCCGGCGAAACCTGGCGGCGGCGGGCGCCGGCGGTCGCAGCCGGCGAGCGGCGCCTCTACGACGTCGTCGAAGTGCCCAGCGTCGGCGGCGCCGCCGGCATCGCCCACGATCTTTCCAATATCGTCGCGCTGCAGAGCGAGCTCGAAAGCCAGATCGCCTCGCACGCTCGAACGCTCGATCAATTGTCGACCGGCGTCGCGATTTTCGACCGCGCGAAGCGCCTCGTCTTCCATAACGCCGCCTATCGGCAGATTTGGGCGCTCGACGCGGTGTTTCTCGAGCAGCAGCCGACCGACGACGAAATCCTCGACCGGCTGCGCGCCAAGCGGCAATTGCCGGAACAGGCTGATTTCCGCTCCTGGAAGGCCCAGCTCCTCGCCGCCTATCAGGCGATCGATCCGGTCGAGCAGATCTGGCATCTGCCGGACGGCCGCACCCTGCGCGCCGTCGCGAGCCCCAATCCGCAAGGCGGCGTCACCTATCTGTTCGACGACGTAACGCAGCGCTTCACGCTCGAATCGCAATTCAACGCGCTGATCCGCGTCCAGGGCGAGACGCTGGACACGCTCAAAGAAGGCGTCGCGGTCTTCGGCATGGACGGCCGCCTGAAACTGTCCAACCCCGCTTTTGTCGAGCTGTGGCGGCTCGATCCGGCCAGGATCGCCAGGCGTCCGCATATCGACGAGATGGCGCGGCTCTGTTCGACTCTCTATGCCGACACCGGCCTTTGGGGCGCGCTGCGCGACGTG
>DATGLU010000537.1:0-2045 GCA_035294045.1 Roseiarcus sp.
TCGGCCCATTCCTGACACAACCGCCCTCTAGCCAAACGCAGCCTTGGGGACGAACCAACGTCCGGGCTTGCGAATAAGCGCCGTTCCGAAGATAAGGCGCGCATTTGCTTGGTGGGGCGACTCAAGCTCTTCCACTGTTGCGCGGCGGATTTTCCGCCTTTTGGCCACGCGGCGAGACCTTCTCGGCGCGACGATGAAGGATCGCGATGTCTCATTCGATTGACCGCCGCGCCATTCTCAAAGGAGCGGCCGCGTCCGCGGTCGGCCTCGCTTCGAGCGGGAGCATGGAGGCGCTGGCGGCGGACGATGGCTTGCGCTTCGCCGACCCGGTCGCGTTCTCCTACGACCTTTTAAAAGCGCGCGCGGCGCAAATGGCGCGCGAGCCTTATGTCGGGCCGGCCCGGCCGGCCCCGGAAATCGTCAAGCAGATCAATTACGAGGAATGGGGCAAAATCCGCTATCGGATGGACCGGGCGCTCTTCGCCAACGGGCCTGGCGAATTTCCGGTGAGCTTCTTTCACCTCGGCCTGTTCTTCCAAAAAGCGGTCGAGATGCATGTCGTCGAGGACGGCCATTCCCGGCGCATCATCTACGAGCAAGACTATTTCGATATGCCGGAAAATTCGGTCGCCCGGCAATTGCCCAAAGGCGCCGGCTTCGCCGGGCTAAGGGTCCAGGAGGCGCGCGACGGCGCCCTCGATTGGCGCAAGAACGATTGGGTCGCCTTTCTCGGCGCCGCTTATTTCCGCGCGATCGGCGAGTTGCGCCAATATGGCCTTTCCTCGCGCGGCATCGCGCTCGACGTCGCGGTCGCGGACCGGCCGGAGGAATTTCCCGATTTCACCCATTTCTTCATCGACGCCAACGAAGGCGCCGATTCGGTCGTCCTCTATGCGCTGATGGAGGGCCCGTCGATCGTCGGCGCCTATCGCTTCAACATGATTCGCGGCAAGGGCGTGGTGATGGATGTCGACGCCTCGCTGAACATGCGCGCTTCCGTTTCGCGCTTCGGCATCGCGCCGCTGACCTCGATGTACTGGTATTCGGAGACCAAGAAGGTCGAGGCGATCGACTGGCGCCCGGAAGTGCACGATTCGGACGGCCTCGCCATGTGGAGCGGCTCGGGCGAGCGGCTATGGCGGCCGCTCAACAATCCGCCGCGGATCATGGTCTCGGCCTTTCTCGACGACAATCCGAAAGGCTTCGGCCTGTTGCAGCGCGACCGCGTCTTCGACCACTATCTCGACGGCGTCAATTACGACCGCCGGCCGAGCCTATGGGTCGAGCCGCAGCCCGGGCCGAATGGCGAGACCTGGGGCAAAGGCTCGATCCAGCTCTGCGAAATCCCGACCGACGACGAAATTCACGACAATGTCGTCGCGATGTGGGTGCCGGAAAAGCCGATGCCGGCCGACGCCCATCTGCAATTGCGCTATCGCCTGCACTGGCTCGCCGACGAGCCCTATCCGACCAAGCTCGCCCGATGCGTCGCGACGCGGCTCGGCCGCGGCGGCCAGCCCGGCCAACCGCGGCCGAAAGGCGTGCGCAAGTTCATGGTCGAGTTCCTTGGCGGCCCGCTGACCACCCTGCCCTATGGGGTGACGCCGGAAGCGGTGGTCAACGCCTCACGCGGAACGTTCGGGCCTTACAAGCTGACCGAGGCTGTGCCCGACGGCGTGCCCGGCCATTGGCGCACCCAGTTCGATCTTGCCGGCGTCGAAGGCCCCGATCCGGTCGAGCTGCGCTGCTACCTGCGCCATGGCGGCGAGCAGCTCACCGAGACCTGGATGTTCCAGTACCACCCGTTCTGACGGGCGGCAGCGCAGCCCCTGAATTCTTTCGCAAACTCTTGCGGGCAAACACGGCCGCAACGACCAAGCCACTCCCATACACCGCGCTGCCATCGACGCGGGGAAGCGTCAAGGTCAAGCCGGCTTCGCCGGTCGCTGCGCTTCGCTCCGCGAACCTTGACTCTTCCCCGCGTCGACGGCCTTTTTGCTACCAAGACGTTTTGCTGCTCGAAACGGCCAAACGGCCGGTTTCGA
>DATGLU010000538.1:0-7558 GCA_035294045.1 Roseiarcus sp.
TGGGCACGTATTTGTCGCCGAAGTCTTTGGCGATCAGCGCGCGCGCGCCGTTGACCGCTTCCGGCGCGAGATCGACGCCGTCGGTGCGCATATAGGTGATCAGGCCGACCGCGCCGTCGCCGATATCGACGCCCTCATAGAGGCGCTGCGCGATCTGCATGGTGCGGGCGGGCGCGAAGCCGAGCTTGCGCGAGGCTTCCTGCTGCAAAGTCGAAGTGGTGAAAGGCGGATAGGGGTGGCGCTTGACCGGCTTCGATTCGATCTCGACGACCGAGAAGCGCGCCTTTTCCAGCGCTGCTTTGAAGGCCTCGGCCTCTTCGCCCGAGCCGATATCGAGCCGGTTGATCTTCTTGCCGTCGGCGCCGACGAGCCGGGCGGAGAAGGACGCGCCGGCGGCGGTCTTCAGGTGCGCCAGGATCGACCAATATTCGCGCGGGACGAATTTCTCGATCTCCAATTCGCGGTCGCAGACGATGCGCAGCGCCACCGATTGGACGCGGCCGGCCGAGCGCGCGCCCGGCAGCTTGCGCCACAGGACCGGGGAGAGATTGAAGCCGACGAGATAATCGAGCGCCCGCCGCGCCAGATAGGCGTCGACCAGAGCCTCGTCGATCTCGCGGGGATGGCGCATCGCCTCGGCGATCGCCTCCTTGGTGACGGCGTTGAAGACGACCCGGTCGACGCGCTTGTCCTTGAGCACGCGCTTGTTTTTGAGGATTTCGTGGACGTGCCAGGAAATCGCCTCGCCCTCGCGGTCCGGGTCGGTGGCGAGGATGACCTTGTCGGCGTCCTTGACCGCCTGGGCGATTTCGGAAAGCCGCTTTCCGGCCTTGTTGTCGACCTCCCAGACCATGGCGAAATCGTGGTCCGGATCGACCGAGCCGTCTTTGGGCGGCAGGTCGCGGACATGGCCGTAAGAAGCGTAAACGCGGTAGTCCTTGCCGAGATACGTGTTGATTGTCTTCGCCTTGGACGGCGACTCGACGATCACGACATTCATTTCGTTCGCTTTTCCTTGAGCGGGCCGGCGCCGTCAGCGCGTCCGCGAAGCTGGAGCCCCTACGGGGCGAAATTGGCGCGGAAAATGGGTGAGGCCGGCGCGCCTGTCAAATGGGGGCGAAATCCGAGGGCGCCAACCGCGCCCCTGTAGCCGCGGTCGCTGACCGCGGCTGCTTGGGCCGCGATCGCCGTCGCGGCTACAGCCTTGACATTGAGATTCGCATCAGATGATGCTGTATTTCGTGCCTAGGCGGGAGATTTCAAGATGCGAACCACGCTCGCTCTGGACGACGACCTGCTGGCCAGGGCTCAGGCCCTTACCGGCGTGAGAGAAAAGTCGAGCCTGGTTCGCGAAGCGCTCAAAGCTCTGATCGAGCGCGAAAGCGCGCGGCGATTGGCGCGCCTGGGCGGCGGCGAACCTGGCCTGGAGGCGCCGCCGCGGCGCCGGCCGGCCTGACGTGATCCTGGTCGACACGTCCGTCTGGATCGAGCATTTTCGCAGCGGCGATGAGGCGCTTGCCGGCCTGCTCGAGGCCAGCGAGGTTCTCGCGCATCCATTCGTGGTCGGCGAACTTGCTTTGGGCAATCTCCGTCAGCGCGAGATCGTCCTGGAGGCGTTGTCCGGCCTGCCTTGCGCGAGCGTCGCCGCCGACGACGAGGTTCTCCGCTTCATCGGCCGTCACGCCTTGTTCGGACGCGGCGTCGGCTATGTCGACGCCCATCTGCTTGCGGCGGCGCGATTGACCTTGGGCGCGAAGCTTTGGACGCGCGACAAGCGGCTGCACGAGGTCGCCGCCGAACTAGGCTTGGCGTTGTAGCCGCGGTCGCGCCTGTAGCCGCGGTCGCTGACCGCGGCCTCTCGGCGCCGGTCCCGCGGTCGCCGACCGCGGCTACAGGCGAAGCCTGGGACGCGCGACAAGCGGCTGCACGAGGTCGCCGCCGAACTAGGCTTGGCGTTGTAGCCGCGGTCGTCGACCGCGGCCACCGGCGCCGGTCGCCGCGGTCGTCGACCGCGGCTACAGCCGCCGCGCCGCTTGCCGGCGCCAGCGCGCGCGCCTATAGGCTCATGCTTTAATGACCGCCGCGCCCGAGCGACACGTTTTCGCCCATCGCCATCTGCTTGGCGTCGAGGGGCTTTCCCGCCTGGACATCCTCGCTCTGCTCGATATGGCCGAGGCCGCGGTCGAGGTCTCGCGCCAAGTCGAAAAGAAACGCGCAACCTTGCGCGGCCGCACCCAGATCAATCTCTTCTTCGAAGCCTCGACCCGCACCCAGTCGTCGTTCGAGCTCGCCGGCAAAAGGCTGGGCGCCGACGTGATGAACATGTCGGTCGCCAATTCGAGCGTCAAGAAAGGCGAGACGCTGATCGACACCGCCGCGACGCTTAACGCGATGCGGCCCGACATCATCGTCGTGCGCCACAGCCAGGCGGGCGCGGTCCACCTGCTGGCGCGTAAAGTGGATTGCTCGGTGGTCAATGCCGGCGACGGCGCGCATGAGCATCCGACGCAGGCCCTGCTCGACGCGCTGACCATCCGCCGCAACAAGGGCCGGATCGAGGGCCTGACGGTGGCGATCTGCGGCGACATTCTCCATTCGCGCGTCGCCCGCTCCAACATCATCCTGCTCGGCGCGCTCGGCGCGCGCGTGCGGGTGGTCGGGCCGTCGACCTTGCTGCCGGCGGGGATCGAGAATATGGGCGTCGAGGTCTTCCGCGACATGCGGGCCGGGTTGAAAGACGCCGACATCGTGATGATGCTGCGCCTGCAGCGCGAGCGGATGTCGGGGGCTTATATCCCTTCGACCAAAGAATATTTCCGCTATTTCGGCCTCGACCAGGAAAAGCTGAGCTGCGCCAAGCCCGACGCTCTGGTCATGCATCCCGGGCCGATGAACCGCGGCGTCGAGATCGATTCCCTCGTCGCCGACGGCGCGCAGTCGCTGATCAAGGAGCAGGTCGAGATGGGGGTCGCCGTGCGCATGGCGGTGCTCGAGGCGCTGGCGCAGCATCTGCCGAACGGGTGAGCGGAAGGCCGCATGGCGGAACGATTCGCCGGATGAAGCTCAGCCGAAAGATCAAAACCGCGCTCGGCGAGAGCCGCCTGCTCATTCTGGGAGCGCAGGTTCTCTTCGGCTTTCAGTTCAATGGCATGTTTCAGGAGCTTTTCGCGGAGCTCCCGCGCCTTTCGAAAATGATCCAATGCGTCGGGCTCGCGCTGCTGGTGCTGACGATCGGGCTGCTGATCGCGCCGTCGATGCGCCACCGCATCGTGGAAGGCGGCGAGTCAAGCGGCGGGGCGCTGAATTTCGCGACCAACGTCATGGATTGGGCGCTGGCGCCCTTCGCCGCCGCCCTTGCGCTCGACGTTTTCATCGCGACGGAGCGCGTCGGCGGGCGGATTTGGGGAGCGTTGGTCGGGGCGGGCGCCTTCGCGCTCGCTCTGTCATTCTGGTACGCTTGGGAATTCCTCTTGCGCAAGAAGGAGCGGGCCGTGAGCGAAGAAGCCCGGGAATCGACGCCTCTTCCCGACAAGGTCGAGCAGCTTTTGACCGAATCGCGGGTCGTCCTTCCTGGCGCGCAAGCGCTTCTCGGCTTTCAACTCACCGTGACCCTGGCCCGCGCGTTTCAGGAGCTGCCGCTCGAATCCAAAGCCGCGCATGTCGCCGCGCTCTGCTGCGTCGCGCTGGCGGTCATCCTCTTGATGGCGCCGGCCGCTTTCCACCGGATCTCCTTCGCCGGAGAGGACGACCCGGCCTTCCTGCGGCTCGGCTCGGCTTTCGTGATCGCCGCGCCGGCGCCGTTGGCTGCGGCGATCGCGCTCGACACCTACGTCGCCGTGCGCCGCGCTCTCGACTCTTCCGTGGCGGCGCTGATCCTGGCGGCGTGCGCGCTGCTCGTCCTGCTGGGCCTGTGGTACGGCTACCCGCTCCTACGGCGAAGCCGGGGCCGAGGGCGCAATCGTCGAAAGCGCTACGGCGAGCGCTCGGCTTAGCGGGCGCAACGAAGCGTCCAGGAACCCCGGCGGCGTTTGGCGAGCGCTGCGCTCGAAAACGACCCGCGGCGCCTGGGCCTCCTCTCCCCGTGCAGCGAAGCGGAACGGGGAGAGGTACGGAGAGGGGCCAGTCGGTTTTCCTCAGCCGTCGCGGCCAGGCGACCCGCCCCTCTCCGTACCTCTACCCGCTTCGCGGGGAGAGGGGGCCAGCCGCCGCACTGGCTTCTTCCGCCGCGCGGCCTCCGCAAGCCGTCGTGAGCGCCATAAGCCGGCGCGACGCTCCACTCCGCGCTCGGCTACACATCGCCAGTTGTCTTCGAGAAAAACTTCAGAAAAACTGAAAAGCGCAAGCGGGAGACGCCCTGAATGGAAATCCGCCGCGCGCGCATTTCAGAGGCCGAAGCGATCTGCGCGGTCCATCGCCGCTCGATCGTCGAGCTCTGCGACGCGGACCATCGCAACGATCCGGCAATCCTCGAAGCCTGGCTCGAGAGCAAGACGCCGGAGAATGTCCGCCGCTGGATCGAGCGGCGGGACAACCATCTCTTCGTGGCGGTCGAGGGCGACGACATCCTCGCGGTCGGCTGCGTCACGGATGCGGGCGAGATCACGCTCAACTACGTCTCGCCCGATGCGCGTTTTCGCGGCGTCAGCAAGGCGATGCTGGCGAAGCTCGAAGCGACGACGCGCGAGCGCGGCGCCGAGCGTTGCACGCTCATCAGCACGCAGACGGCGCGGCGCTTCTATCGCTCGGCCGGCTACGCCGAGGCGCCGCCGCAGGTCTCCCGCTTCGGCGACAAGGCGAGCTATCCGATGACGAAGACCTTGGCGGTCGCGCCCGAAAAGAGATAGAGGGCGCGCATGCGCTCCTCCGCTTCCGGTCTCGTCCTCGTTCTCTCGGCCGTTTTCGCGCTGGCGGCGCAATCGGCCAGGGCGGAGGACATGGTCGCGTTCGAAAGCGCCGCAGCGCGATCGGGCGCGAGGACCGAGATTCGCGGCTATCTGACCAGGCCGAAAGGCGCCGGTCCTTTCCCCGCCGTCGTCCTGCTCCATTCCTGCCTCGGCTTGCCGTCGAATCGGCGGGCGATCGCCGCGACGATCGCCGGCTGGGGCTATGTCGCGCTGTTCGTCGACGATTTTGCGACGCGCGGCCTCAAGGAGACTTGCGCGGTCGATTTCAATGACGCTTTGCCCGACGCTTACGGCGCCTTGGCGTTCCTCGGCCGGCTTCACGATGTCGATCCAACGCGGATCGCCGCCATCGGCTTTTCGCAAGGCGGCGACACAGCGCTGCAAATCGCAACCGGCCATGCCTTGCCGGCGTCCGACGATCTGCGCTTCAAGGCGGTCGCGGCCTTCTATCCGCCTTGCGCCAACCAGGCGGACGCGACTCTGCTTCTGCCGACGCTGATCCTGATCGGCGCCGCCGACCAGGTGACGCCGGCCGCCGATTGCGAACGCCTGGCGCGACGATCCGCCGCGGGCGCCAAGCTCGTCGTCTATCCCGGCGCCGGCCATGTCTTCGACGACCCGCAATTCGCCGGCGGCAAAGAGATCCTTGGCATGCGGCTGGAATATAATCGGAAGGCTGCCGAGCAATCGAAAACCGCTTTGCGCGATTTCCTGGCGACGGAACTCGCGCGATAAGGCGATTGCGGCGAGATTCGACAATTCACCGCCTTCGCGCCACAGATTCGACCAAGCTTTTTGGCTTCCACTCCGGCCTGCCCGGATTTTGATTTTAACCGAAAGGGGACCGCCTCATGCGCAGACGCGATTTTCTAATCGGCGCGGCCGCCAGTCTCGTCGCCGCTCCGGCTTTCGCCGACGCGCCGAAGCCGTTCCGGCCCGACCTTTGGCCGCCGCTTTCGGATCGCGCCAAGTTCGTCGAATGGATGGCGGCCAATCGCGGCGAGGACCCGGTCTTTCTCGGCCGCCGCTTCGACCGCTACAAGGTGCTGCTCTCCTTCAACGATCTTTGGACCAAGGCCGACAAGCGCGCCTTCCTCTTCACGCCGCGCCAGGAATTCGTGCTGCCGGAGGATCGCGACAACGCTTATGTCGGGCATTATCTCGATATCGGCTTCGGCGTGACGATCACGCCGCCCGGGACGATGGGCCGAATGACCAGCGCGATCGCCGTCCGTCCCGGCGACAAGGTGCTCGAAATCGGCACCGGCTCGGGCTATCAATCGGCGCTGCTGAGCTACCTCACGCCGAAAATCTGGTCGATCGAGATCATTCCCGATCTCGCCAAGCGCACGCGCGGCGTCTACGACCGCCTCATCGCCAACGGCTACGAGGAATATTCGGCGATCACGACCAAGAACGGCGACGGCTATTACGGCTGGCCCGACGCCGCGCCGTTCGACAAGATCATCGTCACCTGCGGCATCGACCACATCCCGCCGCCCTTGCTGCAGCAAATGAAGCCGGACGGGATCATGGTCATCCCGGTCGGCCCGCCCGGCGCGCAGCACATCCTGAAAGTGGTCAAGAAAAGCGCCGGCGGCGAGACGACGGTCGCGCGCTCGGACATTTTCGGCGGCAAGGTCATCCCCTTCGTGCCGCTGACCGGCGGCCATCAGCCAGGCGACGGCAACGGGTAGGAAACCCTTCTCCCCGCATAGCGGGGAGAAGGTGGCGCGAAGCGCCGGATGAGGGGGCGGCGCAGGACTCACAAGGTACGCGCCCCTCTGAGTCGCCAATTCCAGACTCAGCGCAGCCCCTCACCCGGCCGCTTCGCGGCCACCCTCTCCCCGCTGCGCGGGGCGAGGGGATTTACACCCGCGTCACTTGATAAGTCGCGCCCTTCGGCCCGAAGCCGCGCTCGATCTTGAAATTGTCGGTCGGCTTCATCGGGCCGAGCGGCACGGCTTCGTCGGGCATGATCAGCGTCGCGTTGTCATTGACGAAGACGACGACGTGGCGGCCCTTCTCGTTCAAGCTTCGCGCGAGCGCGCGCAGCCTGTCGTAGTAGGGGGCCTTGCGCCAGGCCTGGGGCGAGCCGGGATCGACCTGCGCGTAGAGAAAGCCGTTGCCGGGAAAATAGGTCAGCACGATTTTCGAGCGGTCCGGCTTCCATTCGTCCGGCATGGTCGGATCGCTCATCCACAGGCAGAAGAATTCGCGGCAATGTTGCGGCCGCGTCTCGTGAATGCCGCAGCCCGCGCCTGGCGAGCAATGGCGGCACCAGGCGCCGGCCGGCTTTTGCAGCGCCGGCACCTCGAACACTTTGCAGCACAAGGTGCAGGCGCCGCAGGAGCGGCCGGGCGCGGCGGCGAAGGGGACGAATTGGGGCGCGGGCATCGTTCCTCTTAAAAGCGACGCGTCACGGCGCGACGTCGAGCACGACTTTGCAGGCCTCGCCGGCGTTGAGCGCGGCGAAGCCCTTCTCGAAATCGTCGAGCTTCAGATGATGGGTGATGACCGGCCGCACGTCGAGCCCGCCCTGCAGCATGGCCAGCATTTTGTACCAGGTCTCGTACATCTCGCGGCCATAGATCCCCTTGAGGGTCAGGCTCTTGAAGATCACATCGTTCCAATCGACGCCGGCCTCCTCCGAG
>DATGLU010000539.1:0-6764 GCA_035294045.1 Roseiarcus sp.
GCCGCCGCAAGCGCCGTACCAACCGCAACAGCCTTATCAGCCGCCGCAGCAGCACCCTTATCAGCCGCCGCCCGGGGCCCCGTCTTCGGCCGGCCAGTTCAATTGGGACGGCTGGGCGACCAGCCCGACGCCGCAGCCGGCCAATCCTTATTTGCAACCAGCGGCCGCCGTCGCGCCGATCGTGCCGGCGCCGGCTTCGCCGCATATCCCCGTCGACATCGTCTCGGTCGCGAACAATCCCCTGATGCGCGCGGCCTCGTCCTTGCTGCTTCTGCTCGGCCGCTTGCGCGCCTCGCTGTCGCGCGCCGGCTCGGGCGAATTGATGGACCAGGTCGCCCAGGCGATCAGCCAGTTCGAAGCCGACGCGCGCGCCGCCGGCGTACCCAACGAGCGGATCGCCGCGGCGAAATACGCGCTCGCCGCCACCGCCGACGACATCGTGCAGAACCTGCCGACCGACGATCGGCATTTATGGACCAAATACAGCATGCTGGTGCGCTTTTTCGGCGAGCGCACCGGCGGCGTCCGCTTCTTCCAGGAGCTCGATCGCGCCAAGCAGAATCCGGCGCTCAATCTCGACCTTCTCGAAGTCATGCATGCCTGCCTGTGCCTCGGCTTCGAAGGCGTGTATCGCACCTCGGCCGGCGGCGTCGGCACATTGCAGGGCATACGCCGCGACATTTACGAGACGATCAGGCGCGTCCAATCGAAGGAGGTCGAGGACCTGTCGCCGCATTGGCGCGGCTTGACCATCGCGCTCGCCGGCAGCCGCTTTCGCTTGCCGGTCTGGTCGGCCGCGGCGGCCGCTTGCGTCATCCTGCTCGCCGTCTACCTTGTCCTGCGCAACCTGCTGAGCGACCAGGCCGAGGCCTTGGCGCTGAGAATGAGCGCGCAGCCCGGCGGCGAGATCACGATCGCGCGCGAGACGGCGGTCAAGCCGCCGCCCGATCCGCCGCGCCGCTCCACCCAGCTCGAACGCATCCGCGCCGCGCTTTCCAACGAGATCATGGCCGGCAAGCTGACGGCCGATCAGACCGCGACGACGATTTTCATCCGCATCGGCAATCTCGTCCTTTTCCCGTCGGGAGCCGCCAAGGTCAGCGAGTCCTTTGCGCCGATCGCGGCCAAGATCGCCAAGACTCTCGACAAGGAGCCGGGCGGCATCCGCATCGACGGCTATACCGATACCGATCCGATCAAGACGGTGGCCTTTCCCTCGAACTGGGAATTGTCGGAGGCGCGCGCCAAAGCGGTGGCGGCGCTGCTGAGGCCGGAACTGTCGAAGCCGGACCGCATCGCCGTGTTCGGCCGGGGGACGGACAATCCGATCGCGCCGAACGACACGCCGGAGAACAAAGCCAAGAACAGGCGGGTGGAAATCTCCATCCCGCGCGCCGATTGAGGCCGCCAATGACAAGCGCGCCGGAGCCGCTTCTTTCATGAACGCCATGGCCTGGATCTGGATCGCCTTGACCGTGATCAGCGCGCTGGTCTTCGCCGCGCTGGTCTGGTTCGCCGGGCCGATCGTCTTCATCGGCGACGCGCAGCCTTTCGAAAGCGTCTGGCTGCGGTTGCTGATCATTGTTGTGCTCTTCGCGATTGTCGGCGCCTCGATCGCCTACCAGATCGTCAAGCGCCAGCGCGCCGCCAAGGCGCTCGAACAGGCGATGGCGGCGCCGGCGCCGGAAGAGACCGACGCGCCGGTCCTCGCCGAAAAGATGCAGGACGCTCTGGCGACGCTGAAGCGCAGCAGCAAATCAAGCGCCGGCTATCTCTACGATCTGCCCTGGTACCTGATCATCGGCCCGCCGGGCGCCGGCAAGACGACGGCTTTGGTCAATTCGGGCTTACGCTTTCCGCTTGCCGGCGACAGCGCCGCGCGCGCCGTGCAGGGCGTCGGCGGCACCCGCTATTGCGACTGGTGGTTCACCGATCAGGCCGTGCTGATCGACACGGCCGGCCGCTACACGACGCAGGATTCCGACGCCAAGGCCGACCGCAAGAGCTGGCTCGCCTTTCTCGATCTCTTGCGCAAGAACCGGCCGCGCCAGCCGATCAACGGCGTGCTGGTGGCGATCAGCATCGACGACATCGTCCGCTTGCCGCCGGCCGAAGTGAACGCCCATGCCGACGCGATCCGCAAGCGCCTGGCCGAATTGCATGACGAGCTGAAGATCGATTTTCCGGTCTACGCGATCTTCACCAAGATGGACCTCGTCGTCGGCTTCACCCAGTATTTCGCCGATCTCGACGAAGCGAAGCGGCGCGTCGTCTGGGGCGCGACCTTCCCGGGGAACGACCGCAAGGCCAACCAGATCGGCGCGCTGCCCGGCGAGATCGATCTGCTCGTGCAGCGGCTGATCGAGCGCATGCCCGAGCGCTTGCAGGACGAGCCCGACCTTCGCGCTCGCGCCGTGCTTTTCGGCCTGCCGGCCCAGATCAGCGCCTTGAAGAAGCCGATCGTTGATTTCCTCAACCGCATTTTCGAGCCGACCCGCTATCAGGCCAACGCCATCCTGCGCGGCTTTTATTTCACCTCCGGCACGCAGGAGGGAACGCCGTTCGACGCCGTGATCGGCGCCTTGCAAAAGAGCTACGGCGTCGAGAGCTTCGGCGCGGCGGCCTTTTCCGGCGCCGGCAAAAGCTTCTTCCTCCACGACCTTTTGACCAACGTCATCTTCGGCGAGGCCGGCTGGGTTTCCACCAATATGGCGGCGGTGCGCCGCTCCTTCGCCTTCCGCGCCGCGGCCTTCTCGCTGATCGCGCTCGCGACGATCGCCATTCTCGGCGCTTGGTACGTCAGCTATAGCCGCAACAGCGCGCTGATCGCGCAGACGAGCCGCGCCTTCGACGATTACGCCGCCGCGGCCGGCCCGCTCCTCAAGCAGAATTCGGTCAGCGATCCCGATCTGCGCCCGGTCTATGAGCGGATCGGCGCCTTGCTCAATCTGCCGGTCGGCTACGCCAATCGCGACGCGCCGACGCCGATCCCGCAGACATTCGGGCTCAGCGAGCGCGACCGGCTGCAAGCCGCCTCCGATTCGGCCTATCAAGCGGCGCTCGAGCGGCTGATGCGGCCGCGCCTCGTGCTGCGGCTCGAACAGCAGATCCAGAAGAACGTCAACGATCCGGCTTTCGTCTATGAGGCGCTGAAAGTCTATCTGATGCTCGGCGGCAAGGCGCCGCATGTCGACAAGGACCTCATCGTCGACTGGTTCGCGCGCGACTGGGAAGAGAGCATGTATCCCGGCGCGCCCTATCGCCAGGGACGCGATCTGCTGCGCCAGCATCTTGTCGCCATGCTCGATCTCGACAACGGCCAGGCGCCGAAGATTTCGCTGAATGGGCCGCTGGTCGAGCAGGCCCAGGCGACGCTCGCCCGCATGCGCGTCGCCGAGCGCGCCTATACTTTACTCAAGTCCGAGGCGCATAACGAGCGGATCGAGGATTGGGTCGCCTCGCAGCGCGGCGGCCCCGATGTCGGCCTGGTGTTCGAGGCGGCCAACGGCGCGAGCCTCGATACGGTGCGCGTCCCCGGCTTTTTCACCTATGCCGGCTTCTATTATGCTCTGCTCGACCACATGCCGACCATCGCCGAGAAATTGGAGAAGGAGCAATGGGTGCTCGGCCAGTCCGGCGATCAGAGCGCGGTCAAGCAGCAATACGCCAGCCTGATGCCCGACATCCTTGAGCTCTATGGCAAGGACTTCGTCGCCGCCTGGAACGTCGCGCTCAGCAATCTGCAATTGCGCCCGATGCTCGCCGACAAGCCGAAATATCTCGCCTTGAGCGCCGCCTCGGCCGCGACCTCGCCGATCAAGCAGATTTTCGAATCGGTGCGCGACGAAACCGCTCTCACCAAGGAGCGCCGCGCGCCGCAACCGGCGAACGCCGATCAGAAGAAGGCGGCGGAAACGCAGGCCGCGCAGATGGCCGCCTCGCGGCTGGGCTCGACCGCCAGCCAGGCGGTCGCCTTGGCGATGAAATCGCAAAGGCGGGCGGGCGATCCGCCGGCCGAGGTGCCCGGCGCGTCGATCGAAGCGAATTTCAAGCCGTTCCAGGTTCTCTTCGAAGGCGAGCCCGGCTCGCGGCCGATGGACGCGCTCATCGCCAATCTCAACGAGCTCGACCGCGATCTGCTGCTCGCGGCGGAGAACCCGACGCAGGCCAAGCAGGCCTTGGCGCAAGTCCAGCTCCAGGTCGCCAGCTTGCGCAGCAACGTCTCGCGGCTGCCGCAGCCGCTCTCCGGCATGATGCAGGCCGTCGCCAACGACATTGACGGCGATACGGCCGCGACCTCGATCGCGCAGCTTTCGCAGGCCCTCGCCGAGCAGGTGACCGGCCCGTGCCAGCAGATCATCGCCAATCGCTACCCGTTCGCCAAGAGCGAGCGCGACGTGCCGATGGCCGATTTCGCCCGACTCTTCGCGCCGAACGGCCTCATCGACAAGTTCTTCTCCTCGAGCCTGGCGCCGCTGGTCAACCAGACCGGCAAGACCTGGGCCTGGCTGCCCAATCCGCATCTGACGCGCAAATTGTCCGAGACGACCTTGCGCCAGTTCCAGCAGGCGGCGGAAATCCGCGACACGTTCTTCCCGACCGGCGGCAGCCAGCCGACCGTCAGTTTGGAGGTCAAGCCTTTGACGTTGAGCGGCGAAGCGCAAACCGCGACGCTGCAGATCAACGGCGCGAGCGTCGTCGCCCAGCAGGGCGCCAATGCGCCGTCGACGGTGCAATGGCCGGGCGCCGGCGCCGGCGCGGCGTCGCTCGTCCTCGCCCCCGATCTGCCGGACCGCATCTCCAAGCTCGAGCGCAGCGGCGCCTGGGCTTTGTTCCGCTTGGTCGACGCCGGCTCCGCTCTCCAGCGCGGCAATGCGGTGAGCGCCAGCTTCGTCGTCGGCGGCCGCGAGGCCTCGTTTCAATTCACCGCCGCGTCGCTTCAAAATCCGCTTAGCCTGCCCGCCCTGCGGCAGTTCAAATGTCCGAACGGCTTGTGAGGCGCGGATGAGCGCCGGCCTCTATGGCAAGCTCCCGGCCAAGCGCGACTTCGTCGCGTTCAACACGCCGCGCGCCTTCCTGGGCGTATGGGAGCCATGGCTGCAGGCCGGCGTCGCCATCTCGCGGCAGATTCTCGGCGAGAGCTGGCGCGACTTCTATCTCAGCGCGCCGATCTGGCGCTTCTGGCTCGGGGCCGATTTTTGTGGCGAGAGCGTGCTCGGCGCCTTCATGCCGTCGATCGACGGCGTCGGCCGCTATTTCCCTTTGACGATTTTCGCCGGCGAAAGCGCCGGCGCCCTGCCGCCGCCCGAGATCGAGCCGAACAAGGAATGGTTCGACGCGGTGGAGGCGATCCTGCTCGACGCCTTGCAGCCCGAGCGCGATTTCGAGCGCCTGGCCGCTTCGGTGGCCGCGCTCGCCGCGCCGACGCAAACCCCGCCAGATACTTCCGTCGCCGGCATCGCGCTGCTTTCGGACGGCGCGATCCTGGTCCGCGATTTCGGCGACGAGCTCGCCATCGCGCTGCGGGCGGCGCGCCGCTTCGGCCATCGCCGCGCCTTTGCCGGCCAGTCCTGCTGGTGGACGATCGGCGGCGAAGGCTTTCAACCGACCGCGCTCGTCGAGGTAGGCCTGCCGCGGCCGGAGCGCTTCGCCGAGATGCTGACGGGTTCATTCGATCGCTCGCTCGCCGTTCCGGCTTAGGAGAGGCGCAATGTCCGACCGTCTGGTCTTCGAGACCGCCGCCGCCAGCCATGTCGGCATGGTCAGAACCGTCAACGAGGACAGTTTGCTGGCGCGGCCTGATATCGGCCTCTGGGCGGTCGCCGACGGAATGGGTGGCCATGGCGGCGGCGATGTCGCCAGCAAGGCGGTGATCGACGCGCTCGATACGATCAAGCGCGCCGACAGCGCGGCGGAATTGCTGGCGCAGTTCGAGCATCGGATCATCCGCGCCAATGCCGAGCTGCGCGCCTTCGCGCGGTCCAAGGATTTCGGCGCGATCGGCGCGACGCTCGCCGCCATTCTCGTCCGCCCGCCGCATTACGCCTGCCTTTGGTGCGGCGACAGTCGGGTGTACTTTTGGCGGGCCGGCAAGATGAGCCGCATCTCGCACGATCATTCGGAAGTACAGGACCTGATCGATCGTGGCCTTCTCGATCCCGCGGAGGCCAAGACCTGGCCGCGCCGCAATGTCGTCACCCGCGCGATCGGCGTCGCCGTCGAGGCGGAGGTCGAGCTCGGCGAAGGCAGAGTCGCGGCGGGAGACCGCTTTCTCCTGTGCAGCGACGGGCTGACCAACCATGTGGAGGATCACGAGATCGCCGCCGCGCTCGGCGGCGCCGAGCCGAAGAAGGCCTGCGCCGACCTCATCGACCTGACGCTGAAGCGCGGCGCCAGCGACAATGTCACGCTGATCGTCGTCGCCTGCGAGAGCGACGCGCGCACCATCCGCGCCGAAGCGTCGTGGCGGGCCGAGGCGGCGATCGCCGACCAGCGCGCACCGCGCGGGTAGGCCGCGCTATTGTCATTGCAGCGACGAAGCTACTAGAAACGATGACAGCTCACTAAATCCGCAGAAGTTGTTTGGGGATTTAGTACGCTGTCACCGTTTTACGTTTCGATGGCTCAAGCCGCCGCGCCCTTCCTCGACTCCGCCGGCAATGACGGGTCAGCGCGGCGGTCGGCTTGGCTGCGCCGCGATCGTTGGCCGCGCGTCGCCGCCTTCGGCGAAGCGGATGCCGGCTTCGGCGCAGGCGATGCGCCAG
>DATGLU010000540.1:0-4207 GCA_035294045.1 Roseiarcus sp.
GTCCATAGCGACTGAACGGAAATCTGCGTGTACCAGGCGTAAGTGCTCGGATCGCCGATTGGCAGGCGGCCGACAATCACTTGATAGACGCTGGTCTCCTCGACGCCGCGCAGGGCGTAGGATTTGCCGCCCGACCAATAGGTCGCCATGCCGTTCCAGAAGAAGCCGGTGCCGAGCGTGGCGATGAAGGAGGGAATACCGACTTTCGCGACCAGCACGCCGTTGATGAAGCCGATCAGGATTCCGGCCGCGAGAGCGGCGAGAATAGCGATCCAGCCGAGCCCATGCAGCTTGAAGAGAATAGCGAAAGCGCAGCCGGAAAAGCCGATGATCGAGGGGAACGACAGATCGATCTCGCCGCCGCCGATGACGAAGGTCAGGCCGGTCGCCAAGAGGATCAGCGGCGGCACGGTCGACAGCAAGGTCGAAGTATAGATTTCCGGCCTGAGGAAAACGCTCGGCGCCGTGATCATGAACAAGCCGATGATCAGGATCGAGACGACGATGATCGGCAGGCCCTCGATGCGGGCCAAGGAGCGGGAGCGCGGGGCGATCGGCATAGGGCTCTTTCAGCGCTCGTGCTGGAGATGGATCAGATATTCGGTGAGCTCGGCGACCGTCATTTCGGACGGCCGGATTTCCGCGACGATCTCGCCGCGATCGAGTACGACGAGACGATCGGCGACCTCGTGGACATGGGCGAGGTTGTGCTCGATATAGATCGAGGCGCGGCCCGACTCCTTGATGCGGCGCACGAATTCCAGAACCTTCCGGACTTCCTTGACGCCGAGCGCCGCGGTCGGTTCGTCGAGGATGATCAGGTCCGAGTTGAAATGCATGGCGCGGCCGATCGATATGCCCTGCCGCTCGCCGCCGGAGAGAAGCTGCACGGTCGAATCGACCGAAATGCCGACGCCGCGAAAGCCGATCGTGTTGATGAGGATGTCGTTGGCGACCTCCTTCTCCTTCTTCACGTCGATGAAGCCGAAGCGATTGACGATCTGCCGGCCGACGAAGAAATTGCGCCAGAGCGGCTGCTTTTCGCCAAGCGATTTGTCCTGGTACACGGTCTCGATCGAGAGATCATGAGCCTTGCCGACCGAAAAGGCCTCGACATCGATCTCCTTGTCGCGGACGAAAATGCGGCCCGATGTCGGCTTGTGCACGCCTGTGATCGTCTTGATCAAGGTCGACTTGCCGGCGCCGTTGTCGCCGATCAGCCCGACAATCTCATTGCGGCCGACCGCGAGATTGATGTTCTTCAGCGCATGCACGGCGCCGAAATATTTCTGCACGCCGGCGAGGCGCACGATATTGGCGAAGGACGCGTTTTCGGCCGTTGCAGCGGACATCCGCAATCCTTCTCCTCGAATCCGTCCCTGAAATGGCGCCGCCGCCTTATCGCTTTCGGCATGCTGGTGGAATTTCCTATGACAGTCAAATAATATGACAATCTCCATCTATCCGTAATTGGTATAGATCGGCGGTTGGGGCGAGGCTGGCATGGACGATTTCAGCGACACCCGCGATCTTGACGAGGCGGCGGCCGGGAGAAGCGCCGCGGCGGCGGGCAATCGGCTCAAACTGTCGCATTTGCGGATGATCGTGGCGCTGGAGGAGCATGAAATGGTCAGCGCCGCGGCGCAGGCGATCAACATTTCCCAGCCCGCCGCCTCGCGCATGATCGCCGAGATGGAGGCGGTGCTCGCCGCGCCGCTTTGCGAGCGCCTCGCCCGCGGCGTTCGCCTGACCCCGCTCGGCCAGTCGCTCGCCCGCCACGCGCGCTCCGTCCTCCTGCAATTGGCGCAAGCCGAGCGGGAAATCGCCGATTTGCGCGACGGCCGCGCCGGCTCGGCGGCTTTGGGCGCGGTCACGGGCCCGGCGATCGACCTTGCCGCGCCGGCGATCGGCAAGCTGCGCGCCATCCATCCCAAAATCGAGCTGACGATCAAGATCGATGCGAGCAACGTGTTGGCGCGCGACCTCCTCGCCGCCAGGCTCGACTTCGTCATCGCGCGGGTGCCCGACGATCTCAATCCGCGGCTTTTCGATTGCTACACGATCGGCGTCGAGGAAGCCTGCCTGATCGTCCGACGCGGCCATCCGCTGACCGGCCGCGGGCCGATCTCGGTCAAGGAGCTCGGCGCCTACGAATGGGTGATCCAGCCGCGCGGCACGCCGCTCAGGCGCACGATCGAGACGATGTTCCTCGCCGAAAACGTGGCCATGCCCGAGCGTCTGTCGAACACGACCTCGCTGCTCTTGACCATGATCATGGTGGCCAAGTCGAACGCGATCGCGCCGATTTCGGTCGAGGCCGCGAAATTCATGGCGCAAAGCGCGGTCGGACCGGTCGAGGTGCTTCCGACCCAGCGGCTGATCGTCGTGCAGCCCTACAGCTTGATCGCGGTGCGCAACCGCGCCCTCTCGCCCGCGGCGCAATCGGTCTATGACTTCGTTCGCGCGGAGGCAATCGGCAGGGTCGGCCGGGCGTAGAAGGCGGACGTACGCTGCCCACCCGCGGGCTCAATCGTCCTCGAGCCGGGCGCCGGAATGATCCTGAAGCTGCTCGGTCTGGACCTCTTTGCTGTCGAGCCCCCGCTCCTTGGGATGGCGCGCCTTGTCGCGATTGGACAAAGCCATGTTTTCTTGGATCTTGTCCTTGGGCAGGTCGGTCATCGCGCCGGTCCCGGCGCCTTTGCCTTTCGCGCCTGGGCCGCTATGCGTCTTGCTTGCATTGGCCATGACTTATCTCCATCGACCTGACCGGACCGGCGTCTCGCCGGCCCGCCAGGAAGTAAGCCGGGGCGGGGCGCGAGAGTTCCCGCGCGTTCTTGCCCGGCCGCGTCCTCGGCTATAACAGCGCGATGCGCCCCGCCCTTTTGGACCCGCTCTTCGCGCCGGTTGCGACTCTGCCCGGAATCGGGCCGAAAAACGCCAAGCTGTTCGATCGGCTGCTCGGCCGCGACGGCCGTGGCGCGCTGATTGTCGACGTCCTGTTTCATCTGCCTTACGCCGGGCTCGATCGGCGCAGCCGGCCGAAAATCCGCGACGCAAGCTGGGGACAGATCGCCACGATCGAGGTCAAGGTCGCCGAGCACCGGCCGCCGCCCAGTCCGCGCTCGAAGGCGCCGTTCAAAGTTCTCGTTGAGGACGAGACCGGCGACGTGGAATTGGTGTTCTTCCTCGCCAATACCGACTGGATCAAGAAAGCGCTGCCGGTCGGCGCGACGCGCTGGGTCTCGGGCAAGCTCGAACTCTGGGACGGCCATTTGCAGATGGTCCATCCCGACCGCGTGATGGACGCGGAGGCGCTCGCCAAATTGCCGCCGGTCGAGCCGGTCTATGGCCTGACCGAAGGGCTCTATCCGCGCATCGCGGCGCGCGCCGCGCAAGGCGCGATGCAGCGCCTGCCGGCGCTGCCGGAATGGATCGAACCGGCGACCTTGCGCCGCCTCGACGCGCCGAGCTTCGCGGAAGCGCTCGCCGCGATGCATTCGCCGCAAAGGCCCGCCGACATCGATCCCGCCGGCCCGGCGGCCACACGCCTCGGCTTCGACGAGCTCCTCGCCAACCAGGTCGCGCTTCTCCTGGTCCGCGCGCGCATGCGCGCGCTGAAAGGACGAAGCAGCGCCAGCGAGGGGGCGATTTCGCGGAAGATCGAAGCCGCCCTGCCCTTTCGCCTGACCGGCGCGCAAGCGAAAGCGCTGGCCGAAATCCGCGCCGACATCGCTTCCGACAAGAGAATGCTGCGGCTGCTGCAGGGCGATGTCGGATCGGGCAAGACGATCGTCGCGCTTCTGGCGATGGCTTACGTCGTCGAGGCCGGACGACAAGCGGCCTTGATGGCGCCGACGGAAATCCTGGCGCGCCAGCATTTCGAGCGCATGCAGCCGCTGGCCGCCGGCGCCGGGCTGCGCATCGCGCTGATCACCGGCAGGGACAAGCAAAGCGAGCGCAACCGCGCGCTCGCCGCGCTGGCCGCCGGCGAGATCGACGTTGCGGTCGGCACGCATGCATTATTTCAAGAGAGCGTCGCCTTTCGCGATCTCGGCCTGGCGGTGGTCGACGAGCAGCATCGCTTCGGCGTGCATCAGCGTCTGGCGCTGGCCGGCAAGGGCGAAGCGGCCGATCTTCTGGTGATGACCGCAACGCCTATCCCGCGCACCCTGGTGCTGACCTTTTTCGGCGACATGGACGTCTCGGC
>DATGLU010000541.1:0-4095 GCA_035294045.1 Roseiarcus sp.
CTCGATCTCGCCAAGCACATCATCAAGACCAAGCCGGGCAAATTCGATCCGAAAGCCTATGACGACCGCTACGAAGCGGCGCTGGCGGAGCTGGTCAAAGCCAAGCTGGAAGGCCGGCCGATCGAGGCCGCCAAGCCTAAGCCGTCGACCAACGCGGTCGATCTGATGGACGCCTTGCGGCGAAGCGCCGCGGCGGCCGGCGCGCCGGCTGCGAAAGCATCGGCGAAGAAGCCGCCCGCGCGCCGCGCCGGCGGGAAACGCAAGCGCGCCGGCAAGACCGGCGCCGCGAAGCGCCAAGCGGCTCGCAAAGCGAGCTGAGCCGGCGGGACTCTCGCCGTCGCGCGGCGAGTGTCCTTGGCCAGCGCCTGCCCGGCCGGCGAAAATCCTGGTAATCTTTGGGCTGAGAATCATCGAGGTCAGGAGGATCGCGGTGACGTTTCGCATCCTTGCGCTGAGCGGCGGCGGCTATCTTGGCCTTTATTCGGCGCGCATTCTGACGCGGCTCGAAGCGGCGGCCGGCAAGCCGATCGCCCGATGCTTCGACCTGATCAGCGGCACGTCGGCGGGCGCGATCGCCGCGCTCGCCCTCTCGCTGGAAATCCCCGCCGGCGAAATCGAGCAGGTTTTTGTCGATCACGGGCCGCGCATCTTCCCGCAGATCAACCGGCCGTTCCGCGAGGCCAAACGCACGCTCGCCTTCCTGCGCTCGCTGCTGCGGCCGAAATATTCCGACGCGACGTTGCGCGTCGCCATCGCAAGCCTCATCGACGAGGACAAGACCTTGGCCTCGGCGCGCCATCGCCTGGCGCTGCCGGTCGTCAATATGACGACCGGCCAGATCGAGGTGATCAAGACGCCGCATCTCGCCAATTGGACGCATCATGCCGGCTTCAAGATGGTCGAGGTCGCCTTGGCCGCCGCCGCGGCGCCGACCTACTTTCCGATGGCCGAGCTCAGCAACAGCCTTTATGTCGACGGCGCGATTTTCGCGAACGCGCCCGATCTCGTCGGCGTGCATGAGGCGGAATATTATCTCAAGACGCCGGTCGAGGAGATCGAAGTGCTTTCGATCGGCACGACGACGGGGAATTTCTCGCTGCCCTATAGCCAGGGCCGGACCTATGGCTCGGCGCGCTGGCTGCGCGGCGGACGATTGTTCGCGACGATCATGTCAGCGCAGCAGCAATTGACGCAGGTCTTCCTCCGCCACCATCTCGGCGACCGCTATCTGCGCGTCGACACCCAGCGCGCGCCCGGCCTCGAATACGACCTCACCTTCGACGGCGCGACGCCGCATGGCACCAAGACCATCCTCAGCCTCGCCGATCACGCCTATGAAGAGGCGATGAAGCTGCCGCGCGTGCTGGCGATGACGAGAGCGGCCGCCCCCGAGCCGACCTTCTATCCCGGCCTGCCCGGGCCGAGCGCGCTTCTGCCGGCGCCGGACAAGGCCGCGACCCTCGACGCGGCCGAATTGCGCGGCTCCGCGCGGCTCGCCGCACCCGTCGGCCGCGCGGCGGACTAGCGCGTACCTTCCCTTCTCCCCGCAAGGCGGGGAGAAGGCGGCCGTGCGCAGCACGGCCGGATGAGGGGCAGCGCCGGCCTCTCAAAAAACGCGCGGTACGAACGCTTATCACAGGCGTCGGCGCAGCCCCTCACCCGGCCGCTTCGCGGCCACCCTCTCCCCGCTGCGCGGGGCGAGGGGAGGCGCCGGCCGCGCCAAATCTTTCCAAATTTATTTTTGGCCGGATCGGGCTATATCAACGATTTAGCGTCGGAAAAAATTTGGCGACGTCATTTCGCGCCGCTGCCGCTGCGTCGTCGCCGGCTTCGCTCGCCTGCTCTTCCGCGTTCTCGGCGCGCCGCCGGGCGATCGCATCGAGCTTGTCGCAGACGATCTTCCGGTAATTGACAAAGCCGTTCTCGTCGGGCTGGAACAGGCGGCCGGCGGGCTCGGCGCCCGGCTCGCTTTCGTCGTCAGCGTCGTCCTCGTCGTCCTCGTCGTCCTCGTCGTAAGCGTCGGCCTCTTCGTCGGTCATGCTCTGGCATGTGTCCCTGCTGTGGTACTCGTCCATGCGGTCGAGCACGCGCAGCAGCCGGTCGATCGCGCGCAAATCGCCGGCGGCGATCTTTTCCGCCGCCAAACGAAGCGCCGGATCGAGCCGCGCGATCTGCAGGCGGACAAAGTCCGCCTCCGGATCGACCTCGCGCCGATCCAGCGTCTGCTTGACGATCTGGCGAATGCGCTCGCGGCTCAAATTCTCCTCCTGCGCGATCGCCTCATAGGACCAGCCCGCCTGCAAGCGGGCGAAAATGCGCAGTCGCCGCTGCGCGCGATCGGCGGCGGTGACGCGGGGGCGAGAAGGGTCGGACATGGCGAGACTCCGGGCGGAAGGGGCGGGGAGGTTAGCATGATTTCTGATTTTCAGAAAGAGTAATTTGGCTGAAGACCGACTATCTTCCTGAGAACGCGGCGAGATTTCGTCCGCGCCGAGTCGCTTCTAAGCGGGTGGAAAATTGGCGGCTCTCGCGCTTTATCCTGCATGCCATCGGCGTGCTCGGCGTCAATCTCAAGCCGGCTTCGCCGGTCGCTCCGCTTCGCTGCGCGAAGGTTGACCCCTCCGCTCGCCGATGGCGTTCTTGCTACCAAGAGCTTTGCTGATGAAACTGTCCCGAAGAGGACAGTTTCATCAGCAAAGCTCTTGGTCGCCTAAAAACCGCGCCGGGCGATCGCAGTCACCCGCAGGGCCGTAGCGAAGCGAAGGAGCGGCCATAGCGCCTCACAAGCGCATGTACTCTTGCACAAACTTCTGTGGCGCTATGGCCGCTTGACGGCGATCGGCCGGCGTGGCCCGCGGCGCTTACCCTTTTGGGAGGACTCAAATCCGGCGACGCTCCGTCGGCGTCCAATTCGCCCCACGGTGAGAACCGCCCTAACCTTCGCCGCCGCTCCGTTCGACCGATTTGCGCTCGATCAGCGGGCATTCGACCTTGATCTGCGGCGGCCGCGCCGGCGGGCGGCGTGCATAGTCGATGAGATAAGCGGCGGCTTCCGCGCCCATCTCGTAATGGGGCAGGAGTACGGTGGTCAGCGGCGGGTGGGTGAACTGGGCGATCTCGCGATCGTCATAGCCGACGATCGCGACATCGTCCGGGACGCGCCGGCCCATCTCTTTCAGCGCTTCGATGCAGCCGACCGCCATCAGATCGTTGGCGCAGAAGATCGCGGTCGGCGGCTCGGCGAGCCGCATCAGGGCGAAGGCCTGCTCGTACCCCGCCGAGGGCTCCCAGTTGCCGGGGCGGACGAGGTCGGGATCGTAGGGGAGGTCGGCTGCGGCCAACGCCTGGCGATAGCCTTTCAGCCGGTCGCGGCAGGCGTCCATCAACGCTTCGCCGTTAATATAGCCGATGCGGCGATGGCCGGCGCGGATGAGGCGGCGCGTCGCGACATGGCCGCCGGCGACCTCGCTCGGAACGATCGAGGGCAGCGAGCGGTCGGCGACGTAGCAATTGAGCAGAACCGTCGGCACGCGGTAGAGCGCCGGCGGCGGCGCGATACGCCGCGTGTTGATCGTGCCATAGATCAAACCGAGCAGAGGCTGGGCCGTCATCTGGGCGAGCACCGCCTGCTCCATCTCGGCGTCGCCGCGCGTCACCGCGGCGCTGATCGTCAGGCCGTGCTCCCAGGCCTTGTCGCGCGCCCCGTCCATGGCGATCGCCGTCCAGGGATCGGTCGAAAGCTCATTGACGACGAAGCCGATCGTCGCCGCGCCGGCGAGCGCCGGCGCATTGCGCCGCGCCAGGCGGTAGCCGAGCCGGCGCGCCGCCTCGAACACACGCTCGCGCGTTTCGCTCGAAAGCCGCGCGCCTTGCGCGTCGTTGAGGACGAGCGAAACCGTGGTCTGCGAGACGCCGGCCTCGGCCGCGACCTCGATCATGGTCGGGCGGCGCGCGCCGTCGGGGCGCGGCGGCGCTTTCCGGCCGTCGGGCCGGCTTAGATCCGCGGTTGCGCCGGGCCGTCCCGCCATCGCCCTTCGCCGCTCCTCATGGCGCGCTTATTATGCGCATATTAGCAAACCTAACATATTGTAATAT
>DATGLU010000542.1:0-7388 GCA_035294045.1 Roseiarcus sp.
CCAGCACGACGATGGCGAGGCTGTTGAGCAGATAGGCGGCGCCGCTCGACGGGCCGAATTGGAACGCCGCGCCGATCAATGTGCCGCCGATTCCGGCGCAGGCCGCGCCAAGCGCAAAGGTCAGCATCCGGACGGCGCGGACATCGACCCCGATCGTTGCGGCCGCCTCCGGGTCGGCGGCGCTGGCGCGCAAGTCGCGGCCGAAGCGGGTCCGCGACACCAGCCAATGCACGATCAACACAGCGGCGACCGAGATCGCAAAGCCGATGAGATAGATGAGCGGCACGGTGATCGGACCGAAGGTCAGAGGCAGCGTCGCATAGTCGCGCGAAATCGAGCGAGTGTCGGCGCTGAAGGCGAGCACGAACACGTTTTGCAGAATGATCGAGATGGCGAACATCGTCATCATTTGCGCTTCCGGACCGCGATCGGCCAATGGCTGCAGCAGCAGCCGGTAGAGCGGAATCGCCAAAGCGGCGAGCAATAGCGCAATGACGGGCAAGCCGAGGAGCGGGTCGATTCCGGTGAATTGGAGAAAGAACAGCCCGGCATAGGCGCCGACCAACAGAAACTCGCCATGCGCCAGGTTGACCAGGCGCATGACGCCGAGAACGATCGAGAGGCCGAGCGCGGTCAAAGCGAGCATGCCGCCAAGCAGCACGCCCGCCGCGATCGTGCTGCATGCGACGCCGAGGTCGGGCATGCGCCGCCGTCCCGATCAGGGGAGCGGGAACAGGAAGTCGCCGGTCTTGGCGGCCTTCGGCCAAATGACGACCGTCTTGCCGCCCTGCCATTGCAGCGAGACGACCGGCAGCTTCGCGGTGTGGCTCTCGTCGAACTTCACCGGGCCGACGACATAGGTCTTGTCCGTTTTGGCGAGCGCCTCGTTGATCTTCGCCGGATCGGTCGAGCCGGCCGCCGCGATCCCGTCAAGCAGGACCTGAGCGGCGGCGTAGGAATCGGCAATGTGCTGGCTGCTCGACAGCTTCGTCTCGGATTCGAACGCCTTGGCGAGATCGGCGGCGCCGGGATAGGGGAAGGACGGATCCCAATAGCCGCCGACCAATACGCCGTCCGAGAGCTTGCCGAGCGCCTCGGCGAACTGAACCGGCTCGGCGCCCTTCTCGATATTGAGGACTTTCGGCGTATAGCCGGAAGCGGCCATCTGCTTGCGGATGGCGATCGCCTGCGGCGTGATCGCATCGACAAGCACGACCTCCGCATCCTTGCTCTTGGCTTCGCCGATGATCGAGGTGAACTGCGTGTTGTCGACCGGAAACTCGGCGTTCTGGACGATTTCATAGCCGAACTGCTTGGCGACATTCGGCCAGATCTGCCCGCCGACGACCTGCCCGTCCGGACCGTTGTCGTGCCAGAGCGCGATCTTCATATTGGTCTTGGCGCCGAGATCGGCGATCGCTTTCAACTCGACCGAAGCAAGATCGGGCTCGTCGAAGAAAATATCCCAGACCCATTTCCACTTGCGGACGGACTTGAACGCTTCGAGCGGATCGCAGCCGGTGACCAGCGGCTTCTTGGCGCGCTCGGCGACCAGCGCGCCGGCATTGACCAGAGCCGGCGTGCAAGAGCCGAGCATGGCGACGACGTGGTCGCGCGAAATCAGCGTCTCGGTATTGGCGGCCGTCGCATTCGGATCGGTCTTGTCGTCGCGGATGATGAGCTTGACCTTCTCCTTCTTGCCGCCGATCGCAATACCGCCGGCTTTGTTCACTTCCTCGACGGCGCGCTTATAGCCCCATTGCTGGAAGCTGCCGAAACCGGCCAGCGGGCCTGACAGCGGCAGCGAGGCGCCGATGACGATCTCGTCGGCATGGCTCGGGCTGAAACCCATCGCCGCCGTCGCGACGAGAGCGGCGGCGCAGCTCTTCAGATAAGCTTTGACAGGATGTCTCATCGGCGTCCCTCCGTGATGCGGCCTTGTTCGCGGCCTTCGATCAGAACGTGTTGTCGAGCGTCACGCGGCGATAAAGGGCGGGCAGAATCTCGGCGAGATAGCCCATCTCCTCGACGCAATGCTGATGCAGCCGGCGCGCGAATTCCCGATCGAGATGCTCCTTGCGCATCTGGCGAATTTGCGCCTCCGGAATTGCGATCGTCGGATCGCGATGGGCGATCATGCCGAGCCAGAAGCGGGACCGCATCTCGCAGCCGTAATCGGTGTTGCGGACGTAATGGCACATGCGGCCGGTATGGATCGGCGCTTCGAGGAGGCCGGGCCGCGCGCAGACCGCGATCGCGCCGGAGGCCTTGTATTTGGCGAGGTCGAAGGTTTCGGCCGGATCATGAAAATCGATGCGCAGCTTGAACAGCGGGCCGTCCTTGCCCGCCAGATATTCATGCACCAGATGCGAGGCGCCGATATATTTGCCGTCCTTGCGATTTTCCCAGCCGCTATAGACATGATCGGTCGGATGCCACAGGCGGTACCAATCGATGTCGCCGAGCCAGGAGAACCACCAATCGACCATTTTGGCGCGGCAACCCGGCATGCGGGTCAGGCCGGCGACGACCCATTTGCCGTCTTCCAGCTCCTGGTAGCCCGATTCGAACGGCAAATAGCCCGGTTTCAGCAGATCGTTCGCCTCTTCGAATCTCATCGTTGCCCTCCCGGCAGATCATCCTTCGCCGACGCGCCGAAGCTCGCCTTGAGATGGCTCGTCACTCTCGCCCGCAACGCCGCTTGCGCCTCCAGCGGCCAGTCGCGGAAGCCGCGCCGCGTCTTGAATCCCAATCGTCCTGCCGCGATCAGCGCATCGAGATAGGGCGAAGGCGCGGTCGAGCGGTCGAGAGCCGGCAAGACATAGGAGTGGATCGAGCGAGTCAGGTCGACCCCGACCAGATCGGCGTTTTCCAGCGGACCCAGTACGGCGAGGCGCGCGCCAAAGCTCGACTTGACCACCTTGTCGACCGTCTCGGCGTCGCAGACCCCGTCCGCGACCAGCGCGATCGCCTCGCGCCAGAGCGCATGCTGAAGGCGGTTGCCGACAAAGCCAGGAACGTCCTTCTTCACTTCGACCGGCGCCTTGCCGACAGTTTTGAGCAGCGCCATCGTCGCCGCGACCGCCGCATCCGATGTCGCCTCCGTACGGACAACCTCGACCAGCGGCACGAGAAAAGGCGGGTTCCACCAATGCGTCCCGAGAGCGCGCTCCTTGCGCTCGACCCGCGCCATGATCTTGCCGATCGGGATCACCGATGTGTTCGAGGCGATGATGGCGCCGCTCGGCGCGGCCTGCTCGATCTCGGCAAAAATCTGCTGTTTCAACTCCAGCTTTTCCGGCGCCGCCTCGATCACCCAATCGGCGTGGGCGACGCAGGCCGCCAATGTTTCGACGACCTCGATCTGCGCCAAGGCGGCGCGATCGGCGCCGAGCTCGTCCAGATTGGCGGCGATGCGCGGCAGGATTTGCTTGCGCGCTTCAGGATCGGGATCGACGATGCGGACGGGATGGCCCTTGCAGGCGAAGACCTGCGCAACGCCATGGCCCATCAACCCGCCGCCGACAATCGCGATGCGCTGCGCCATCGGCGTCATCCCGCGGTATAGCCGCCGTCGGCGTAGAGGATGTGGCCGGTATAAAAATCCGAGGCTTTCGAGGCGAGGAACAGGAGCGGCCCGGCGAGATCGCTCGGCTCGCCGAGGCGTCCCTTCGGAACCCGCGCCAGGAAAGCGGCGCGCGTCGTCTTCGCCCGATCGTCCTCGCCAAACATCCATTCCGTGAGCGGCGAGCGGAACACGGTCGGCGCGATGGCGTTGACCGTAATTCCGGTCGCGCCCCATTCGCAGCCGAGCGCCCGGGTCATGCCGTCGACCGCCGATTTCGAGGCGCAATAGGCGCTGTAGCCGGCGGGATGGCCGAGCAGGCCGCGGGCCGACGACATGAGGATGATCTTGCCGCCATCGCCTTGCGCCAGCATCCGCTTGCCCGCGGCGCGCGCGATCAGCCAGCTTTGCGTGACATTGGCGTCCATCACGTCAAGGAAGCGCTCGGGCGTCATATCGACGATTTTGGCGACATCGTTTTTGCCCGAGGCGACGACCAGGATGTCGACTCGCCCGAAGCGCTCGACCGCCGTCGCGACAATTTTTTCGCACGCCGCCTCGTTGGAGGGACGGGTCGCGATCTCCGCGACATCCGCGCCGCGCCGCCGGCATTCGCCGGCGACTTCGGCGAGCGCCTTGGCCTGGCCGGCGGCGAGAACGAGCTTCGCGCCGGCGGAGGCCAGCGTCTTCGCCGCGACCGCGCCGAAGGCCCCGGAAGCGCCGGCGACGATTGCGACCTTTCCGGCGACGGAGAAGAGCGCGAGCGGGTTTGTCGGAGCGTCGGTCACGGCTTCACTTCGGATAGGGAATGACGACGAGCATCGTGCAGACGTCATTTTCGCGGTTGACGATCTCGCGCACCTCGTTCGGCGCGATGGTGCACGAATCCATCGGGCCGAGAATGGTCTCCTTGCCGCCGGCGATCACCGTCATGCGCCCGCTCAGGACGACATAGACCTTCTCGAACGGCGTCGAGTCGGGGCCCGCGCCGCCGCCCGGAAGGAATTGCGAATAGCCGACCCATTGATTGGTCGGGCCGTCCGGCTCGAAGCCTTGCAGCCTCAACCCGACGACGCCGCGATGATTGGGCGCGTCATAGGGCTTGGCTTCGGCGAAACGTTTGACATGCATGGGTTAAGAGCCCTTTCGGGACTTAGAAGGCTTCGCCCTTCTCGATGCGATAGGCCTGGCCTTTGTCGACGATCGCGACGAGCCGGATGATGCAGCCGTCGCCGCGGTCCCAATTCCACGGAAAGAAAGCGAAGGTGACGCGCTTTCCGGTGACCGCGTCGAGCTCGCCGCCGACATTCTCGATGCCGAGGATTCCGTTCGTGAACAGGATGCGGTGAACGGGCTCCCAATCCGGGAAATCCTGCTTCCAGTCGCGGCCGCCGGACCATTGCTTGTACTCTTCGGCGAGATGCGGATGGAGCGGACCGTTGCGGTGCGGACCGATCGCGGTAGCGAGCGGATGATCGTTGGCCTGAGTATCGTGGCCGACCACTTTCACCTTCTTTTCGACGAACCATTTTCCCGCCGACGGGACAAAGCCCGGGCATTTGCAGAAATATTCCTCGCTGTCGCGATATTTGTGATGCCAGCCGGTATTGACGATGACGACGTCACCGGGGCGCACCGCCTTGCCGCCGGCCTTTTCGAGATCGTCATAGGTGATCGGCTCCCACGTCTTTTTCGGGATCGGCAGCACGATGCCGGAGCCGAAGAAATGCGGCAGCGGCACTTCGTTGATGAACGGCGTGTCCTCGACGACATGAGCCGGCGCGTCGATATGGGTCGTGTTGTGCATGCTCGTCGTGATGCGCTGCGACAGCACGCCGGACTTCGCCATGTAATGGATGCGCTCGATCTTGACGTCTTCGAAATAGGGCCAATTCGGCGACTGGAAACCGAAACGGTGGGACAGGTTGTAGAATTCCAGCCCCATCGGGTTGTCGAGATTGCTCTGGAACTCGATGCCGCGGATGGTGACCGACATCCCCTCGCCTCCTGGCCTTGCGTCTCCTCGCCGGCGAAGAGCCGCCGACATTTTTCTTGTATCGCTATATAGTGCATGTGTATCACTATGTAGTCAAGCGGCGCGGCGCAATTTTGTTTCGGCGGCTCTGGCGGAGTAAGCAGGCGCCGCCGCCCTGGGAGAGAAAAGACTTGGACGCGCGCACAATCGACGAAGACGACCGCGGCGGCGGGCTCGGCGTGCAGGTCATCGCCCGCACCGCCCGCGTTCTGCGCGCGCTGGAAGGCAAGCCGGAGGGCTTGAGTCTCGGCCAGATCGCCAAGGAAGTCGGCCTGGCCCGCTCCACGGTGCAGCGCATCGTCGCGGCCTTGGCGAGCGAGGATTTCGTGGTCGAGGCTCAGCCCGGCCGCGGCGTGCGGATCGGCCCCGGCCTGGCGCGCATCGCCGCGTCGCTCAGCTCCGATTTCACGCCGCTGCTGCGCCCGCACTTGGTGGCGCTGCGCGACGAGGTGGGCGAGACCGTCGACCTGTCGCTGCTTTCCGGCGGCTCTGCGGTGTTCATCGACCAAATTCCGGGCCGGCAGCGCCTGGTCGCCCTTTCCGGAATCGGCGAGCGCTTTCCCCTGCATTGCACCGCCAACGGGAAGGCGATCCTCGCCTGTTTCGCCAAAGAGGATGCTGCGGCGCTGATCGACAAGAGCGCCGCCGAGCATCCCCGCCATCCCCTCGTCGACCGAGCGAAGCTGCTCAAGGAGCTGGACGCGGCGCGGCGCAAGCATCTCGCTTTCGATCTCGCCGAGCATGGGGTCGGCATCAGCGCGGCCGGCGTCGCCGTTCTCGACGCGTTCGGTCGGCCGGTCGCCGTGTCGATCCCGGCGCCAACCCACCGCTTCACCGAGAAGCGAGATGCGCTCGCCGACGCCTTGCTCGTCTTTCGCGAGAAGCTGCGGGCGATCGTCGGGCGTTAAACAAGCAGGTCAAATGCTGGCGCTTCGACGCGCCGCCCGCTCGGCGCTGCGACTTCCAATCGCGGCGGACGGGGCTTGATTCGGCGAACCTCTATAAGATAGTTTGGGTTCAAACGATTAAGCATGGCGCGGCCGTCGCCCGCCCATGCCGCGTTTGGGAGGGAGAAACAATGCGCTCATCTCGGAAAATCGGTCGTCGCACGGTCCTGAAGGGAATGCTCGCCAGCGGCCTCGCCGGCGTGGCCGGCAAGAACGTCGCCTTCGCCGCCCCGCGCACGATCAAGATCGGCCTGGTCATGCCGCAGACCGGCATTCTCGCCGCTTTCTGCGAGCACATGCCTTTCGTGCTCGCTCAGGTGAAAAAGGTTACCGGCGACAAGCTGACGATCAACGGCGCCGCCCATCCTTTCGAGATCGTCGTCAAGGACAGCCAATCCGATCCCAACCGCGCCTCGGAAGTCGCCCAGGAACTGATCCTCAACGACAAGGTCGACATCGTTTCGACCTTCGCCACGCCCGAGACGGTCAACCCGGTTTCCGATCAGTGCGAGCTCAACGGCGTGCCTTGCGTCAGCAACGATGCGCCGCTGGAGCCCTATTTCTTCGGCCGCCACGGCGATCCCAAGAAAGGCTGGGACTGGACCTACCATTTCTTCTTCAGCGGCGACGAACTGGTGAAGGCGATGATTCCCTATTGGAACCGCCTGCCCACCAACAAGGTCATCGGCGCGCTCTGGCCCAATGACGGCGACGGCATCGCCCAATCCAAGGGCTTTCCGCCGCTCTTCGAAAAGGCCGGCTACAAGACCGTCGATCCGGGCCGCTTCGACATGCCCGCGTCGAGCTACAACGCGCAGATCGCCGCGTTCAAATCGGCGGG
>DATGLU010000543.1:0-2065 GCA_035294045.1 Roseiarcus sp.
CATGCAGGCGCCGCAGCGGATGCAGCGCAGCATGTCCTCGAACTCGCCGCCCAGCATCGACGAGCGGCCATTGTCGATGAGCACGACATGGTACTCTTCCGGGCCGTCCGGATCGCCCGGCCGGCGCGGGCCGGTCGACAGCGTCGTATAGACCGACATGTCCTGCCCGGTCGCCGAGCGGGCGAGGACGCGGAAGAGCTGCGCGGCGTCCTCCAGCGTGGGTACGATCTTCTCCAACGACGCGATGACGACATGGACCCTGGGCAGGATTTGCGTCAGGTCGCCGTTGCCCTCATTGGTGACGATGATCGACGTTCCCGTCTCGGCGACGAGGAAATTCGCCCCGGTAATGCCGATATCGGCGGCAAGGAACTTGTCGCGCAGAATGCCGCGCGCTTCGCCGAGCAATTGCGCCGGCTGCGACAGGTCGCGGTCCTTCGGCAGATGAAGATGGGCGCGGCGGAACTCCTCCTCGACCTCCTCCTTGTTCACATGGACCGCCGGCGCGATGATATGCGAGGGCGCTTCGCCGCGAAGCTGGATGATATATTCGCCGAGATCGGTCTCGACCGCTTCGATCCCCGCCGCCTCCAAGGCCTGGTTGAGCCCGATCTCCTCGGAAATCATCGACTTGCCCTTGGTGACGCTCTTCGCGCCGCGCTTTCGGCAGATGTCGAGGACGATGTCCACGCCCTGCTTGGCGGTGGCGGCGTAATGCACCACGCCGCCCAGCTCTCGTACTTTAGCTTCGTAGGCTTCGAGATAGAGGTCGAGATGCTGAAGCGTGTGCTTCTTGATGTCGCGGGCGCTGTCGCGCAAGGCCTCGAATTCCGGCAGCCGCCGCGCCGCCTCGGCGCGCTTCTGGATGAAATTCGAGCGCACATGGACCAGCGCCTTTTGCAGCGGCGCGTCGCGCAAGGCTTCGCGCGCGTTGTCCTTGAAATGGGACGAAGTCGGCTGGACGGTCATTTCCGAGTCTCGGCTTTGGGCTCGCCGATCGGCGGCTCGTCCGTCATGCCGGCGAGGACCTCGGCGATGTGGCGGGCGGCGACGGGCTTGCCTTCGCGCTGCAGCTTGCCGGCCATGTTCATCAGGCAGCCGAGATCGCCGGCGAGCAAGGTCGTCGCGCCGCTCGCGGCGATGTTGGCGGTTTTCTGCGCGACGATCGCGTCGGAGAGCTCGCCATATTTGACCGCGAACGTGCCGCCGAAGCCACAGCAAACGTCCGGCGATTTCATCTCGACGAGTTGCAGGCCCTCGACGCTGGCGAGCAATTTGCGCGGCTGGCGCTGCACGCCGAGCTCGCGCAGGCCAGAACAGGAATCATGATAGGTGACGAGGCCGTCGAACCGCGCCGCGACTTTCTCGACGCCGAGCACGTCGACGAGAAAGCTGACGAGCTCGTGGCATTTGGCGGCGAAGGCGCGCGCCTTCGCGGTCCATTCCGGCTCGTTAGAGAAAAGCTCGGGATAGTGCTTCGCGAGCATGCCGGCGCAGGAGCCGCTCGGCGCGACGACGTAATCGCAATTCTCGAACGCGGCGATCACCTGGCGCGCCAGCGCCTTGCTCGCGCCGCGGTCGCCGGAATTATAGGCCGGCTGGCCGCAGCAGGTCTGGCTCGGCGCGAAGACCGTGCAGCCGGCCTCCTCCAGCAGCTTGACCGCGGCGAAACCGACGCTCGGACGGAAAAGATCGACCAGGCAGGTGACGAAAAGCCCGACGCGAATCGGGGCGCGAGCGGCGTCGGCCAAGGCGTTGTCCTTCATTTCCCTCGCCGGGACATTGGACTAGCGCGGCGGCCGTTTCAAGCCTGCGATGTGATTCCCGCGAAAGCGGGAATCTAGACGGAGCCAGTCTTCAGACATGACGGCACGGGTGCGCAACAACGCAAATCCCAAACGCCGCGCTGCCATCGACGCGGGGAAGCGTCAAGATCAAGCCGGCTTCGCCGGTCGCTACGCTTCGCTCCGCGAATCTTGACTCTTCCCCGCGTCGATGGCCGTTTTGCTACCAAGATGTTTTGCTGCCGAAACGGCCGAAATGGCCAGTTTCGGCAGCAAAACAT